>NZ_JBIICH010000090.1:0-8428 GCF_044239005.1 Sphingorhabdus sp.
AACAAAAGACGGCGCGATTGCGCGCTTTGCCGAAATAAATGACCGCAATGCAGCGGAAAAACTGCGCAGCACATTGTTGACCGTGCCGCGCGATGCCTTGCCTGAACTGGGTGAGGGCGAATATTATTACAGCGACCTCCTTGGGCTTCCGTGCGTTTCAACCGATGGCACCGACCTTGGCAGCTGCATAGCCGTCGAAAATTTTGGCGCGAGCGACGTTCTGGAAGTCCAGATGCCGTCTGCCGATGGCAAGCCCGGCAAAAAGTTCATGGTTCCAATGACCGCCGAGGCTGTGCCGGAATGGGGCGCACAAGCGGGCGGACGCATAGTCATCGATGCCGACTTCGTCATATGACGTTCGCCGCCCAGATCCTGACGCTTTATCCCGAAATGTTTCCCGGTCCTCTGGGGATATCCTTGGCTGGCCGCGCGCTAGAAGAGGGCAAATGGTCCTGTGCGCCCATCCACATCCGTGACTTTGCGACCGACAAGCATCGGACCGTTGACGACACGCCCGCTGGCGGCGGGGCAGGGATGGTGCTGCGCGCTGACATACTCGCCGCAGCGGTCGATCACGCGTCTGCTGCGCAACCAAATGTACCCGTTTTGGCGATGACGCCGCGCGGCAAGACGATCACCCAAAGCCGGATCCGCGAACTTGCTGCAGGCCCCGGCGTTACTGTGCTTTGTGGCCGGTTTGAGGGCTTTGACGAGCGTATTTTTGATGCCCGACCCCATATTGAACAGGTTTCGATGGGCGACATCGTCCTTTCGGGCGGCGAAATTGGCGCTTTGATGCTGTTAGACGCTTGCATTCGGCTGCTTCCCGGCGTAATGGGCGCGTCTTCCAGCGGTGATGAGGAGTCCTTTGAACAAGGGTTGCTTGAATATCCGCACTATACCCGACCCAATGATTGGGAAGGGCGAATGATCCCTGAAGTGTTGCGATCGGGGGATCATGCGAAAATAGCCACCTGGCGGAAACAAAGGGCGGAGGAAGATACTCGGTTACGCAGACCGGACCTTTGGGGGCGTTACAAAGACGCCCGGGTTCAGCCTGCCTCTGACGTGCGACAAAAGAATAAGGATTAAATGGGGCATGAACCTCATCCAAACACTCGAAGCCGAAGCTATTGCAGCTTTGTCAGAAAACAAAAAAATTCCTGCATTCCGTGCAGGTGACACCGTCAAGGTGGGCGTGAAGGTCATCGAAGGTGAGCGCACGCGTATTCAGAATTACGAAGGTGTATGCATCGCACGTTCGAACAAGGGCATGGGCTCCAACTTCACCGTACGCAAAATGTCGTTCGGCGAAGGTGTTGAGCGCGTATTCCCACTGTACAGCCCAAATATCGACAGCATCGAAGTTGTCCGTAAGGGCGTCGTACGTCGTGCGAAGCTTTACTATCTGCGTGGCTTGACCGGTAAGAAGGCACGTATTGCCGAACGCCGTGACCCGCGTCCTATTAAAACCACCGAGGCTGCCGAATAAGGCAGGAGCCGCGTTGCGTTTCTAACCAAACACAAAAGGCCGGGCTCCCACAAAGAGCCCGGCCTTTTTTATTGTGTGTGCCCCGGCGCAGGCCGGGGTCCAGACTTCGGTATAGTCCTCCAGCGATAGCTGGACCCCAGCCTTCGCTGGGGAACACAAAAAGGAAGTTAACATGGGTTATCGTATCGTAGTTGCAGGCGCGACGGGCAATGTTGGCCGCGAGGTCGTCAATATTCTTGCCGAGCGCGCATTCCCTGCCGATGAAGTGGCTGTGCTGGCGTCATCGCGCAGCCAGGGCATCGAAATCGAATATGGCGATACCGATAAGATGCTCAAAATCCAGAATATCGAGAATTTCGACTGGTCGGGATGGGATATGGCGATTTTCGCCATCGGTTCCGAAGCGACCCAGAAATATGCACCGATTGCCGCTGCTGCAGGCTGTGTGGTCATCGATAACAGTTCGTTGTTCCGTATGGACCCAGATGTCCCGTTGATCGTGCCTGAGGTCAACCCAGACGCGATCGACATCTATAAGCGCAAGAATATCATTGCGAACCCGAACTGCTCGACCGCGCAGTTGGTCGTCGCGCTGAAGCCGCTGCACGATTATGCCAAGATCACGCGCGTCGTTGTCTCGACATACCAGTCCGTGTCTGGCGCGGGCAAAGAGGGTATGGATGAATTGTTCGAGCAGAGCCGCAACATCTTCGTCGGTGACAGCGCGGACGCGAAAAAATTCACCAAGCAGATCGCTTTCAACGTCATTCCGCACATCGATAGCTTCCTCGACGACGGCTATACCAAGGAAGAGTGGAAGATGATGGTCGAGGTCAAGAAAATCCTCGATACCAAAATCAAGCTCACCGCGACTTGCGTGCGTGTTCCTGTCTTTGTTGGCCACAGTGAAGCGGTCAATATCGAATATGAGCGCGAAATGTCTGCAGAGACTGCCCAAAACATCCTGCGTGAAGCGCCTGGCATCATGTTGATCGATAAGCGCGAAGATGGCGGCTACACCACACCTGTTGAAGCTGCTGGTGATGATGCGACCTATGTGAGCCGCGTGCGCGAAGATCCGACGGTGGAGAATGGTCTTGCGTTCTGGTGCGTCTCCGATAACTTGCGCAAAGGGGCAGCGCTGAATGCGGTGCAAATCGCCGAACTTCTTGGACGTCGGCATTTGAAAAAGGGATAAGTATATGGGGCTGCAAGCGGATGTTTTTTGGTCGTTTCGCAGCCCTTATAGTTATCTGGCGACGCGGCGTTATCGCGCGCTTGCGGAACAATATGACCTGACGATCAACTTGCGTCCGGTCTATCCTTTGGCGGTTCGTGAACCTGACTTTTTCGAACGCAGCCACCCTAATTGGTTGCGCTACACATTTACCGATATGTTTCGCGTCGCGCAGTTTCACGACATTCCATTCGGTCCGCCACGGCCCGACCCGATTGTGCAGGACGTCCGCACCCGTAAGATTGCTGATGAGCAGCCCTATATCTTCCGCCTGACGCGCTTGGGGCAGGCGGCGGCACGCCGGGGCAAGAGCCTCGCATTTTGTGATGAGGTATCACGCCTGATCTGGGGCGGTGCCGAAAACTGGCATGAAGGGGACCATCTGGCCGGCGCAGCGACGCGCGCCGGACTGGACTTGGCTGAAATCGATGCTGAAGCCCTGAATGATGCTGATACGCTCGACGCCGAAATTGCGGCCAATCAAGCGTCTCTCGAAGCATCGGGGCACTGGGGCGTCCCTACGTTAGTATTCGACGGCGAGCCCTTTTTTGGCCAAGACCGCATCGACATGGCGGTATGGCGGATGCAGCAAAAGGGACTGGCTGCGCGCTAAGCCTTATCGTCAGTCAGCCATAGCGGGTTGCTGTCCGGGGGCGGCTGCACCCGGCTTCAAAAAGAAGATCAGCGGGCTGATGACGATCAGCAATATCATCATCAATTTGAAATCATCGAGATAGGCGATCATTGCCGCCTGTCTGTTGATTTCCAGGTTCATCATTTGCAATGCGGCCTCTCCGATCCCGCCAAGGCGGTCAGCGCTCGCGGGGTCAATTGCGTTCATAGACGAAGACGTGACGTGCGATGCCAGGTCTTCATGGCTCGTCTGCATGTTGCGCGCCAACATGGTGGTCATAATGGAGATGCCAAAGCTGCCGCCCAGACTGCGGAAGAGATACAGCAGGCTGGAGCCATCTGTTCGCAGGCGCATCGGCAATGTTGAAAACGCGACGCCGTTAAGCGGAATGAAGACAAAGCCCATGCCAAAACCCTGAAACAAGCCAGTGTACACAATCCAGTGCCAGTCCATATTCAAAGACCAGCGTGTCATGATCCACATCGATGCTGCAGTCATTAAAAAGCCGGCAAAAACAACGATGCGCGGATCCAGCTTGTTGCCAATTTTCGCCGCGATGAACATAGCGAGCACGATGCCGACACCTCTGGGTGCCAGCAATATGCCGGTATCATATACCGAATAGCCATAAAGATTCTGCAGCATTGGCGGCAGCAACGCAAAGATACCGAACATCATCATGCCAACCAACAGCATCATATTCAGCGAGATAAAAAAGTTACGATCGGTGACCAAAAGCCGTTCAAACATGGGGCGATCAGTCGTTATTTGATGCATCGCAAACATCCAGAGCGCCGCCACGACAACCAACAGCTCAATGATAATTTCCCAACTTTGCAACCAATCCTCTTGTTGGCCGCGATCCAACAACAACTGCAAGGTGGCGAGGCCAATGGCGAGCATTGCAAAACCAAAACGGTCTAGTTCGCGGCGATTTATGGGGCGGGAAGGCAGTAACCACCATAAAAGGGCCAGCGTCGGAATGCCGATGGGCAGGTTAATGTAAAACACCCAGCGCCAGTTGTAATTCTCGGTCAGCCAGCCGCCAATCATGGGGCCCAATATTGGCGCAATCATGATGCCCATGCCCCAGATGGACATCGCCCGCGGCGCCTCCGACGGCTTATTGATATCCAGCATGATCGTTTGGGAAAGCGGGCCAATGAATGCCGCGCACACACCTTGGAAAATACGGAAAGCCACCATCTCGGTGAGGCTTGTCGCAATGCCGCACAGCATAGATGCGAGAATGAACCCGGCAACTGCGCCCAGAAACAGATTGCGTGAGCCGATCCTGTCGGCAAGCCAACCCGTAATGGGCATGGCCACTGCGCTGGCGACGATGTAGCTTGTTAACACCCAGGTGATGGTGTCCATCGTCGCGCCAAGGCTTGTCTGCATATGCGGGATGGCGACGTTGGCAATGGTCGAATCCAGAATTTGGATAATCGTCGCGCCCATGACGGCAAGCGTCAGCAGCCCCTTGTTTTTGACCGGATAAGCGGCTTGATCGAGCGGATTATTTATTGGTGTCGATGCGGACATGGGCCGACAATCCTGCAATCATTGCACGCTTTGGCTTGTCGGTAATCGATATCCGTACAGGGACGCGCTGCGTTACCTTGACCCAATTGCCATTCGCATTTTGTGCCGGAAGGACAGAAAATTCTGAGCCCGTGCCAGCGCCAATGCTTGCTACCTTACCGCGGACTTTTAGGTCGGGATATGCATCAAATGTGATTTCGGCAGGTTGGCCAACGCGCATATGCGCAAGATCGGTTTCCTTGAAATTGGCCTCAATCCAGCTTTTGTTGCTCGCGACAATCGTCACACCGGGCAATCCCTGCACCATCATTTGACCAGGCTGCAAACGATCGGCCTGACTTACGATGCCGGAGACAGGCGCGCGCACTTCGGTGCGCGACAGGTTTAGCATCGCCTGATCGCGTTGTGCTTGGCCAGCCTTAATCGCGGGGTTGATTCCCGGCGCTGCCGATCCTGTGGCGAGTGCCGCGCGCGCCTTGGTGGCGTCGGCTTGCGCCGCGGCAACGCGGCTGCGCGCATCGGACAAGGCATGTTCTGCGGCCTGCAACCTTGCACGGGTGGTAAAGCCCGTCTGCATCAGAGAGGATTGGCGCTGATACTCTTTCTCATAGAAAGCGACATCTTCACGTGCGCTATCGATATCGATACCCGTGGTTTGAAATTCGGTCTCGAGCGCCGAAACGCGCACTTGGGCAGCGGCAATGGCCGCGTTGGCCTGCTCAATCGCGATACGGTAAGGCTCTGGATCAATCCGGAACAACAGGTCGCCTTCTTTCACCACGTCATTTTCACGGACAGCGACTTCAACGATCCGCCCTCCAACCTCAGCGGAAATCGACACCTTGTCTTGCTGGACATAGGCATTGTCGGTCGACACATAATGGTCATTGGCAATGTAATAGGCAGTTGCTCCGCCAACCAGCACCAAAGGAACCGAAACCATTAACGCCAATCGGCCAAGGCGCCCCGACTTTGTCTTGGTCGTTGTCCCAGCATCAATTTTTGGATCAGCCTCAGCCATTCGACACCTCATGCGGTTTACGGGTTAAGTTGGCACGAATGACGTTCAACATTGCTTCCAATTCTGTTTGTTGCGTTGCATCCAAGCCGGCCAAAGCATCATCAAACAATGCAAGGGCGGTTGGTCGCAGAGCTTCAATTTTTTGTTCGCCTTCTGCCGTTAAGTGCAGCCGCCATGTACGGCGGTCATTGGGGTCCGCTCGGCGTTCGACGAGCCCCGCATCCTGAAGGCGATCCACCATTCTTCCGAGCGTGATCGGTTCGACGTCAAGCATATCGGCCATCGTAACCTGCGCGCTTCCATCGAAGCGCTTCAGCAGCGCCAGCACCCGCCATTGGGGCCGTGTCACGCCAACGGCGCGGGCACGTTCGTCGAAAGAACGCCGCAGCAAACGCGCCGCATCACCCAATAGAAAGCCTAAATCATCGCTCATGCCGTCAATATAATAGCCATGCTTATTATGTGCAATAATTTCTGCGTGCAGCCGACAAAAATATGGAAAACACTTTCCGGATTAAACGCCGCGTGCCAAACGATAGGGATCAACTGGCGACAGAAGAACGAACTGACTTATGATTGAATCCAACAGCTTCCATACAGACGACGGTACTGAAATCGTCTGGCGTGAAATGGGGCAGGGCCGCCCCTTACTCCTCATCCATGGGTTCATGTCTGAGGCAGACACCAATTGGATCAAATATGGCCATGCGGCGGCGTTGGCGGAGGCAGGGTATCGGGTCATAATGCCTGACCTGCGCGCCCATGGCCTCAGCGGTAAGCCGCATGCGCCAAGCTGTTACCGCGCCGACATATTGGCCGATGACCAATTCGCATTGCTCGCGCATTTGGGGATCGAAGATTACGACCTTGGCGGTTATTCATTGGGCGGGCGAACGGTCGCGCGGATGTTGGCGCGCGGCGCGCAGCCCGGGAAGGCAATCATTTCGGGAATGGGTCTACAAGGGCTGACGCAAACGGGAAATCGTGGCGCGCATTTCCGTGAAGTCTTTGACAATTTGGGGCATCATGAAAAAGGGACGGCTGCTTGGATGGCCGAGGCATTTTTGAAGACAACGGGCGGCGATCCATTGGCGTTACGCAATATATTGGAGACCTTTGTGGACACCAGCGAAGCCGAGATTGCCAGTTGGGAATTGCCGGTGGGCATAGTCTGCGGGGAACAAGATGATGACAACGGGTCTGCCGCGGCTCTTGCGGCGCTCCTGCGCCACGGGAGGCTGTTCTCCGTTCCCGGTAACCACATGAGCGCAGTTACCAAGCCCGAACTTGGTCAGGCGTTTGTTGCGGGGTTGACGACGACATGGTGATGCCAGACCACGCCGATTTGCAACCAACATTGGTTGGCGACAAACTATTGCTGCGTCCACTGACCGAAAACGACTGGGACGCGATATTTGCGGTGGCGTCTGACCCGTTGGTGTGGGAAGTGCACCCCGCATGGGATCGGTATAAAGAACCTGTGTTCCGTGAATATTTTGCGGGCGCGATGGCATCGCGCGGCGCGTTGGCTGTGATCGACCGCGGGACCAACAGCATCATTGGTGGCAGCCGATATGGAAATTACGCACCTGATCGTAACGAGATTGAAATTGGTTGGAGCTTTCTTGCGCGCACATATTGGGGCGGAGCCTATAACCGTGAGATGAAGGCGCTGATGCTTTTCCACGCCTTCCAATTTTTCGACAGCGTTCGGTTCAATATTGGAGCAACAAATGTGCGCTCGCGCCGCGCCATTGAGAAAATCGGCGCCCGCTTGGATGGAGAATATGTGCCGGAAGCGATTAACGGCGTGCCGCCAGTGCCGCATGTCATTTACCGAATGAGCCTGAATGATGCCAAAGCGGCGGACATGCTTTTGGAATCGAAGCACAATGGCTGAAAGCAAATTGGAACGCCGCTTCTGGAGGTTTTGGTTGAGTGGTTTGTTGCTGCTTTCACTGATGATCGCCATGGATCCGGCATTTTCGAACGAGATTTCGCCATTGGGAATGCGGGACCATCAAACCGCAGGAACTTCCCTGCGGGTGGATGCCATTCAAGGAGCCTGGCAAGCGGCCGGAGTTTTGAATCTCGCGAGATTTGGCATGGCCATCGACCTGATCTACATCGCGATTTATGCGTTCGGGGCCTATTGCGGGGGGCGGCTATTTTCACAATCACCAAAGCCAGTGTTGCGGCGGCTTGGTTGGGTCATTGTTGCTTCGGCAATTATCGGCGGCGCGGCCGACGGCATCGAAACATTATGCCAATTTGTTCAAATAATGATGCTGGGGGGTGATGATCTTTTGGCTGGGGTCGCAGCCACTGCGCAGCCGGTTAAAACCATCGCATTTCTCGTTACGTTTTTTGGCCTGCTGATGGCGTTATACATTCGACGAACAACGCGCCGCGCGGGTTGACGCCGCCACATGAAAGTTTCACCATCGGAACATATTGTTTTCCGGGAACCCTTCATGAAAAATCTAGTATCGATCGCCG
>NZ_JBIICH010000091.1:0-8422 GCF_044239005.1 Sphingorhabdus sp.
ATATTGCCTGCGAGGTGAAGCCCAAGGACCACGCATGGGGCTTTGACCCCGACAAGCGCGTTGACCACAAGGTTCAGCGGCAGGTTGATCCCTTTATCATTTACGGCATCGATGCCGCAGGTCAGGCCTTGGAAGATGCCGGTCTCACCGAATTGACCGAAGAACAAAAGCTACGCGCAGGCTGCTCCATCGGATCCGGCATTGGCGGTCTGCCCGGCATTGAAAGCGAAGCATTGCTGCTCGCTGAAAAAGGCCCAGGTCGCGTCAGCCCGCATTTCGTGCATGGCCGGCTGATCAACCTGATCTCTGGTCAGGTCAGCATTAAATATGGCCTAAAAGGCCCCAATCACGCCGTGGTCACCGCATGTTCAACCGGCGCGCATTCCATTGGCGATGCCGCGCGCATGATCCGCGACGATGACGCCGACATCATGTTGGCTGGCGGCGCAGAAGGCACGATCAACCCACTGGGCATTGCGGGCTTCGCGCAAGCACGCGCGCTGAACATGAGCTTTAACGACCGTCCCGAAGCCGCAAGCCGCCCTTATGACAAGGACCGCGACGGTTTTGTTATGGGTGAAGGCGCAGGCGTTATCGTTCTGGAAGAATATGAGCACGCAAAGGCGCGCGGCGCAAAAATCTACGCCGAAGTCGTTGGCTATGGCCTTTCAGGCGATGCCTATCACGTCACCGCGCCGCACCCCGATGGCGACGGCGCCTATCGTTCGATGCAGATGGCGTTGAAAAAGGCGGGCATGACGCCAAGCGATATTGATTATATCAACGCCCATGGCACATCGACGATGGCCGACACCATCGAACTGGGTGCTGTGAAGCGTTTATTTGGTGATGCGATTACCAACGTCTCAATGAGCTCGACCAAGTCCGCCATCGGCCACCTTCTCGGCGGCGCTGGCGCGGTCGAAAGCATTTTCTGCATCCTCGCGCTCCGCGATCAAATCGTTCCGCCAACGCTCAATCTGGACAATCCGGATGAAGGCACAGAAGGCGTCGACTTGGTTCCGCATGTGGCGAAAAAGCGTGAAGTGAAAGCTGTGCTGAACAACAGCTTTGGCTTTGGCGGTACCAATGCCAGCTTGATCATGAAGGCTATCTGACGATATGCGCCGCCTCGCCAGATGGGCGATATTAGCGGCGGCGCTGCTGCTTGCTATCATTGCGGGCAACTTCATCTACGGCTGGACCGCACCGGGCCCGCTGGAGCGCGAAGTGACTGTGGTTATCAAGCCAGGTTCAAGCATTACCCTGGCCGCACAGCAGCTTGAAAAAGACGGTGTTATCAAGTCCGCCGATGCGTTCGTGAACCGCGCGCGAATTTTTGGCGGCACCAGCACGATTAAGGCTGGCGAATTCATCATCCAACCGCAGGCGTCGAATTCCGAGATATTGTCCATCCTCACCGGCGGCAAAACCGTCCAGCGGATGGTCACGATCCCCGAGGGGATGCCGTCGATCATGGTCTACGAACGCTTGATGGCGAATGACCGCCTCAGCGGCACTATCGCCATGCCGGCCGAAGGCTCCGTTCTGCCCGACAGCTATGCCTTTGGCATCAACGAGCCGCGCGCGGCCGTGCTGAAGCGTATGCAAGACGCGATGACAAAGACAATGGACGAACTTTGGCCAGAGCGCAGCCCGAACACGGTCGTCAAAACGCGGCTTGAGGCGTTGACGCTGGCGTCGATTGTCGAAAAGGAAACGGCGCTGAAATCCGAACTGCGGATTGTGGCTGGGGTATATTCCAACCGCCTGCGCAAGGGCATGATGCTTCAGGCTGACCCGACCATCATTTACCCGATTACCAAAGGCAAACCGCTGGGCCGCCGCATCCGCAAATCTGAAATAGGCGACGTCAACGACTATAACACTTATGCGATGACGGGCCTGCCAAAGGGCCCCATTGCCAATCCGTCACGCGCGGCGATTGCCGCCGTGCTGAACCCGCAAGCGACGAGCGCCTTGTTCTTCGTCGCCGATGGCAAGGGCGGACATGTGTTTGCCGACACGCTGCAACAGCACAACGCCAACGTCAAAAAATGGTACGCAATCCGCCGCGAACGCGGGGAAATGTAATCCTTTAAGGTTCGGCGATGTTGAATGGGCCCGGCATCGGGTCAAGCGCCGCCTGCAACTTGTCAACGACAGACCGGTCGCCTTCAATCTTCAGCCCAGCCATTTGCAATTGCGCTGCCGGCATTTTCAGGAACAACAAAGCAAGGAACAACTGACGCGGTCCGGATATGGTTACGGCTGGCGCAGCATGGCCTGTTCCCATTTCGCTGATCATCACCGCATTGCCGACGGTGACTTTCGCCGTCTCTTTCCGGTCCGAAATCACAAAGTTCAGGTTCAGCGCCGTATTGCCGATGATCGTCGGATCCAATCGTGTCGCGACAGAATCAAGCAACAGGCCGGTTGGTATCGCTGAAATCATGTCGATGCTTTGCGAACTTACGCCCGCCTTTATGCCATGCCTTAGCTCGGCCGCACCGGTCAGAAACATGTTACGCCAAATCGCGGATTCAGCCTGAAAACCTTGCTGTTCATAGCTGTCGGCTAGCAAAGCTCGGCCTTCGGCATTTTTCGGATCAGCAAAAACCAGCTGGTTCAACAGGTCCGACGACCAGCGATAGTCCCCCGCCTTCATCGCCTTTTTGGCCGCCGCGAGGAGCTTCTTTGCGCCGCCCATGGCCGCGACCATTTTCGCCGCGCGAATCTCGGGTGGATGGGGATTGAGGTTGGCAGGGACTGCGTCATACCAACCCAGATAATATTGATACACGGCCTTTGAATTGTGGCTGTAGGTGCCGTAATAGCCCTTGTTGAACCATTGGTCGCCAATCGCTGGCGGCGCTTTCAACACCTCGGCAATTTCGGCCTGGGTCATGCCCTTGTTCATCATGCGGACTGTCTGGTCGTGCAAATAGCGATAATTGTCGCGCTGCCCCGACAACGATCCTTTGACTTCGGATTGCCCAAAGCGCGGCCAGCAATGGCTTGAAATCATTATATCGCTACGGTCGCCGTACAGGTTGACAGCTTCGTTGAGGAAGCTGGACCAGCTTAATGTATCGCGTACCTTGGCACCGCGTGGGGTCAGAATATTGTGCAGACTGCAGGTGGCTATTTCTGCCGCCAAAAATGTGCGCGCTGCGGGGATATAAACGTTCATTTCGGCCGGCGCTTCTGTCGCGGGCACCATTTGAAATTCGAGATTCACCCCATCAATTTCGCGCACTTCGCCGGTTTTGCGAATGTCGATGGTTGGCGAAATAAGTGTAATGTCGCCGCCGCCAATGCCTTTACCGATGCCGCTGCCCATTTGACCCTGCGGCCCCGGTGCCAAGTTGGTGCCGAATTGAAATGTCGCGCGTCTGCTCATCGCTGGCCCAGCCATCACATTTTCGGACGCGGTTTCAGCCAGAAAATGTTCGGGCGCGATAATGGCGACTTTGCCGGCCTTAACATCGGCTTCATTGACGATGCCGCGCACGCCACCAAAATGGTCGCCATGGCTATGGCTATAGACAACTGCAGAGACAGGACGCGTACCCAGCTTTTCATTCACAAGCTTCAGCGCCGCAGCCGCCGTATCACGGCTGGTCAACGGATCGATGATAATCCAACCCGTTTGCCCTTTGATGATGGTCATGTTGGACACATCAAACCCGCGCACTTGCCACATATTGTCGGTCACCGCATATAGGCCATGCTTGCGCAAAAGCCCCATGTGCCGCCACAGGCTGGGGTTTACGGTGTCTGGCGACGCGCCATTGCCCATCCAGTCATAAGCGCCCAGATTCCAGACAGGCTTGCCATCTTTGTTGGTGATGATGGGGTCTGCAAGCGTTCCGATAAAACCGCGATCTGCAAATTCGAGGTCACGGCCATCTTCGACCGGAAGCTGCGCCGCCATGCTGCGCTGTGCGGCAATGGTCGCGTCCGATGCTGGCTTCGCGTCTTGTGCGAAAGCGCCTGTGGCCGACGCCGTGCTCAATAAAATGGCACATAAGAATTTCTGCATGTTGGTCTCTCCCCCAAAATTTTTTTGGACGATGCATCATAAGGCGGCGCAGGTAAATCAGGTTTTTCGACCCGGGATTATCCAGCCATCAGAATTTATAAGAAACTATACGGATCGACGTCCACCCCGACCCGAACGCTGCGGGGAAAATGCAAGCTGCCCAGCCATTCGCGAATGATGGTCTGCACCTCGACCGAACGTTGCGCATGCACCAACAGCCGCTGGCGGTACCGGCCACGCAGCATAGCGAGCGGCGCTGGCGCAGGGCCATAAACATACATGCCGTCAACCTGTGGCGCGGCACCACCGACCGCGCGCGCGGCTTCAATAGCCTCCCGTTCGTCTTCTGATGAAATGATGATCGCCGCAAAGCGCCCGAACGGCGGCGCGCCTGCTGATTTGCGTTGCTCGGTTTCCGCATCATAAAATGCATCGCGGTCCCCTGCGACCAACGCGGCGATCACGGGGTGGTTGGGATTACGCGTCTGTATGAAAACCTCACCCGGTTTTTCACCACGCCCTGCCCGGCCCGCCGCCTGCGCGATTTGCTGAAATGTCCGTTCGGCAGCGCGCAAGTCACCACCTTCAAGACCAAGGTCAGCATCAATCACGCCCACCAAGGTCAGCTCAGGAAAGTGATATCCCTTGGTCACCAACTGCGTGCCGATGATGATATCGACCGCCTTATTTTCAACCCGCGAGACGAACTCGGCGGCTTTTTCCGGTGACCATAATGTGTCCGATGTCGCAACGATTGTGCGCGCATCGGGCAACAGGCGATTTACCTCATCACAAATCCTTTCAACGCCGGGGCCACAGGCGACGAGCGTGTCGCTTTCGCCGCATTCAGGGCATTCGTCGGGTGGCGGCATGACATGGCCGCAATGGTGGCACGCAAGCCGGCGAACCAACCGGTGTTCAACCATCCAGCTTGTGCAATTGGGGCATTGGAAGCGGTGGCCGCATGTTCTGCACAAGGTGAGCGGCGCAAAGCCACGTCGGTTAAGGAACAGCAGGCTTTGCTCACCGCGTTCCACGCGCTCTTCCAAAGCCTTGAGCAATGTCGGCGCAATCCAATGTTGACGCTCGGGCGCGTCCAAGGTGAGGTCGATCGCCTTGATCTCCGGCATTTTGGCCGCGCCGAAACGGGACGGGATTTCCAACCCCTTATAGCGGCCAATCGTAACCATATGGCGCGATTCCAACGCGGGCGTAGCCGACGCCAGCACCACGGGAAAGCCTTCAAAGCGGCCACGCATCACCGCAACATCGCGGGCGTGGTACCGCACGCCATCTTCTTGTTTAAAACTGCTCTCATGCGCTTCGTCGACGATGATCAGCCGCAGATTGGCAAAGGGCAGGAACAAAGCCGATCGTGCCCCGACAAGCACCTTTGCACTGCCGTCCGCAACCGCGCGCCACACACGGCGGCGCTGCGTTGACCGCAAATTGCTATGCCATACGGCAGGCTCCACCCCGAAACGGGCTTCAAAGCGGGCCAGAAACGGCGCTGTCAGCGCGATTTCGGGGAGCAGGACCAGAACTTGCTTGCCTAGACGAATGGCTTCGGCAACCGCTTCAAAATAGGTTTCGGTTTTGCCAGATCCCGTCACGCCGTCGAGGACAAAGGTGTCAAACCCGCCCGATCGGACGGCGGTGACCATTGCGTCTGCCGCGACCATTTGCGCGTCATTCAATTTAGGCGCGCCGAAATCTGCGAGTGGTTCAGGCAGCGGAGAATCCACGCTGATCGTGACAGGTTCAAAGGCACCTGCCTTTATCAGCCCGCGGATGACAGCATCGCTAACGCCTGCTTCTGCCGCAAGCTCACGAACAAGGCCTTGCGCGCCCTCCAACGCGTCCAGCGCGGCAGCGCGTTGCGGGGTCAGCCGTGCGGGTTCAAAGCCGGTGCGCCGATATTCAATGATCGTACCAGACACTGTAAACGCCGCAGACGACGCCAAGACCATACGCAACACAGCGGCATGGCTGGTCAGATAATAATCGGCGACCCAGTTGACGAGGCGGCGAAGCCCTTGCCCAAGTGGCGGACAGTCGAGCAGTTCCAACACCGGCCGAAGTTTGCTGGCATCGACGGCTTCATCGCCAAAAACATCATCATCCCAGATAACACCCGGCAATTTACGCGGCCCCAGCGGGACCATCACCACGCACCCGGGCCCCGCCTCCATATCCGCAGGCAACCGATAGTCGAGCGGACCAATCGCTTGCGTCAACAGGACGACACGGACACGGTTGGTGGGCGGATTCATCCCGTCGATATAGGCAGACAAATGGGGGACGTCACCCACCTATCCCTACCAGTTCAAAAGCATGTTCTTTTAGCGTGATATATTGCGGCAATTCCGCACGGAATATTGCCTGTCATTTCCACGTTAACTTTGCCAATAGGCAGTATACCGAATCTACTATCAGGAATAACGTGCCATGAAATTTTTTGCCGACACCGCTGACATTGCCGATATCAAAGATCTGGCAGCGACTGGCTTGCTTGATGGCGTCACCACCAACCCAACATTGATTGCCAGATCGGGCCGCGATTTCATTGAAGTCACCCGCGAAATTTGTGCGCTGACCGATGGACCTGTATCCGCCGAAGTCGTTGCGCTGGATCATGCAACGATGATGAAAGAGGCGGAAATCCTCCGCAAGATTGCAAGCAATGTCTGCATCAAGGTGCCGTTGACGATCGATGGTCTGAAAACCTGCAAAGCGCTGACGTCAGAAGGGACCATGGTCAATGTGACCTTGTGCTTCTCTGCAAACCAAGCACTGCTGGCGGCCAAAGCCGGTGCAACTTTTGTATCGCCCTTCGTCGGTCGTCATGATGACAATGGCTTTGACGGCATGCAGCTGATCAGTGACATTCGCCTGATTTACGACAATTACGCATTCGACACTGAAATCCTCGTCGCCAGCGTGCGCCATGGTGTGCATGTGCTTGAAGCGGCCAAAATCGGCGCTGACGTCATGACTGCACCACCTGCTGTCATCAAGGGCCTGTTCAAGCATATCCTGACGGACAAGGGCATTGAAGGCTTTTTGGCGGACTGGGCGAAGACTGGACAAGCCATCGGCTAAAGCTATCGGCGCGGCTGTGCTTGAAGCACTAACCGTGCATCAATATGATATCGCATCATGGTGAAATGCCTATGGGTTATTCGCCGTATAGTTTTTAAAGGCGGGCGGGCCTATTTTTGGGAATGAAAATGGCGGGCACGTACGGCCGCCGGAGACCCAAGATGAACCAGCCCGAAAAGGTGTTTCCCATCGCACATATCCATTATGAAGACGAAATTGGTGAGAACGGCAAAATTGTCGTTCCTGACGAAGTCCAAGATGCCATTCGCACCCTAATCCGTTGGTCAGGTGATGACCCAGCCCGTGAAGGTTTGCTGGACACACCAGCACGCGTCGGACGCGCATGGCGCGAATATTGCGGCGGCTATGCGGAAGACCCTGCCGCGCATCTGTCGCGCACCTTTCAGGAAGTCGGCGGATATCACGAGCTGGTTTTGCTGAAGGATATCCCGTTCCAGTCCCATTGTGAGCACCATATGGCGCCGATCATTGGCAAGGCATCCATCGCCTATATGCCAACGGACCGCGTTGTCGGCATTTCAAAGCTGGCGCGCGTGCTGCACGGTTTTGCTCAACGGCTGCAGGTACAAGAACGCCTGACCGCTGAAGTCGCAAACTGCATTTGGGAACATCTGAAGCCAGAGGGCGTAGCCGTTGTCATTGAGGCGCAGCATGGTTGCATGACGGGCCGCGGTGTGAAGGTGCATGGCGTTGGCATGGTCACGTCAAAGCTTATCGGCTGTTTCCTTGACGACCAATCGAGCCGCAAGGAAGTCATGAGCCTGATGGGCTACTGATTACGGCATTGCTGCCCGGTTCGAACGCACTTATGGGTGGGGGCAACCCCATCCGATAAGAATCGCCGGACCGCACTGACATGGCCTTTACCCTTCCCCATTTTGATCTGGACGCGTTTGTCCGCGCCACGCTGGCCGAAGATCTGGGGCCAACCGGAATCGACGTTACATCGCAAAGCGTTATCCCGGCAGATGTCCGGTTTGAAGGCACGATGGATAGCCGTGACGCAATCGTCGTTGCCGGTCTGCCGATTGCCGTCGCGTTCTTCACATCGCTCGATCCCGCGATGGAAATCGACCTGCTTGTCGAAGAAGGACAGCAGGTTGCCGCAGGAACTGACCTCATGCGCCTTCGGGGCAATGCCCGCGCGATGCTGACGGCGGAGCGGTCCGCGCTGAACACGGTCCAACATCTTTCGGGCATCGCCACGCTAACACGGCAATATGTCGACGCGATTTCGGGCACGGGCTGCACCCT
>NZ_JBIICH010000092.1:0-8237 GCF_044239005.1 Sphingorhabdus sp.
TAACCGTCGCCGACGGCAAAAACGAAGCCTTTGAGGCTGTGTTTGCAGAGCTTGCGGCTGCCGTTCGGGCCAATGAACCGGGGAACGTATTTTATACGTTGACCCGGTCACGGTCCAACCCACAGGTTTACAAAGTGCTCGAGCAATATGTCGATCAGGATGCGCTCACCGCACATGGCGCCAGCGACTATTTCAAGGCCGCTGGCCCCAAGCTGGCGCCCTGCCTCGCGGGCGCGCCCGATATCGAGTATCTCGACGCGTTATAAAGCTTAAAACCTCTATTGGGCCGTGAACGCATAAATCTCACCTTCACGGTTTGAGGCCATTTTGTTCAGTGCAAGGAATTTTCCTTCATTCCTGTCGCTGTTATTCCCGCATGTGCATACCCTCTGCGTGCAAAACGGGCTCGCGCAGAAGCGCGGAGGGCGCAGAGGGAGGGGAGGGAAGGTGAACATTCCCTACCCCCGTCACCCTGAACGTGTTTCAGGGGCCATTTATCCTTTCTAGCTCTGGGCGTGCTGCACGATGGACCCTGAAACAAGTTCAGGGTGACGAAGTGGAAGGATGACGGCCCGCAACGTCCGCCGCAACATGGCAGCTTTCATCGGCAAATATGGGCAGCGGCGCGCGCGATTATAAATTGGCCATCGACGGGCCAGCGTTCAACGGTGGCAGTGATGTGCAATGTCATAAACGCAACATGGCACCAATGGCCCTAGCCATTGTGGCTGACAATCCAGTCTTCCACCACCGGTGCAATTTTTTCGCGCCATTTGCTGCCGTTGAAGATGCCATAATGGCCAACTTCTGGCGCCATATGATATTTTTTGAGCGCGTCAGGCAAAGCGGTCGCAATGTTGAGCGCGGCTTTGGTTTGCCCAAGGCCGCTAATGTCGTCCCGCTCACCTTCAATCGCCAGCAGACCGATGTCCGTAATTGCACCGGGATCAACGAGCTTACCGCGATAGTTGAATTCGCCCTTGGGTAACAAATGACGCTGAAATACCGTATCGACGGTCTGCAGATAGAATTCCGCCGTCATGTCGCAGACCGAGCGATATTCGTCGTAAAATTCTTTGTGCCGATCCGCGCTTTCGCCGTCGCCTTTGACGAGGTCGGAGAACATTGACCAATGGCTGATCATATGGTTGCCCAGATTCATCGACATAAAGCCAGAAAGCTGCAGAAAACCGGGATATACCCGCCGTCCCGACCCTTTATAATATGGCGGGACGGTCGCAATGACATTTTGGACGAACCATTCATGCGGGCGGCGTGTGGCGTGGTCGTTCACCGCCGTTGGCGCTTCGCGGGTGTCGATTGGGCCGCCCATCATCGTCAAGGTGCGTGGCCGCAACGGATGGTCCTTGGCGCTCATCACCGCAGCTGCGGCATAGGCCGGGACCGAAGGCTGACATACCGCCAACATATGAGCGCCGCGTCCGCCGGCATCGGGGCCAATGAATTCAAGCCATTCGATGAGATAATCGATGTAGGTTTCAAGATCAAAGCCGCCGCCGGTCAACGGCACATCGCGCGCATCTTTCCAATCGGTGATGTAAACATCATGCGTTGGGATCATGCGCTCGACCGTTCCGCGCAACAGCGTCGCGAAATGCCCGGACATCGGCGCGCAAATGAGCAAACGGGGCTTCGCGCTGCTGCCTTCATAAACGAACCGCTTCAACTGCCCAAAGGGCTTGCGCGCCAAATTCTCTTCTTGAACCGGCATCGTCTTGCCATCGACAGTAACATTATCCAATCCAAATGCTGGCTTTCCGCGCGGCAAAACCGAATGGGCAAAAACATCCAATGCCGACGCCGCGATGGGGGCAAGACCGCCCACACTAAATGGCCCAGTGAAATTCTTGAGCATATCTGCCTGCGCCTGTGCAATTTTTCCCGCACCTGCTAACCAGCTCCGTTGCATATCATAAGCGGTATAAAGCATCTGCAATCCTTAGATTTCCGTCTTTCGGCCCAGAAAAACAGGGCGTTCTTGTGGAATCCATAAGCGTTTATTGTGCATTGCACCATAGAAAAAGGCATCGGCATCATCTGTCGCGCATTGTTCCCGCTTCGGCGCACTGCTAGGCGGACCGAATGACGAACGAAATTTCCGACATTCCAACAACGCCTGCACCCGACGCCATTGAAGCGCCTGTCGTAAAACAAAAGCCTAATTTCGGCAGCTTGCGGATGATCGGGCATTTTACGATCAAATACCCACGTCAGATTGCATATGCGCTTCTCGCGCTCATAGCGGCAGCGTCATCGACACTGGCTATCCCATATGGCCTGCGGCTGATTATTGATGAGGGCTTTGCGAAAAATGGCGGCGACCCCGCGCCATATTTTTATCTGTTGCTGGGCATTGTCGTCGTCATCGGTGTTTCGACGGCATTCCGTTTTTACTTTGTCAGCTGGTTGGGCGAGCGCGTCGTCGGCGACATCCGCGTTGCCGTTCAAAGCAACTTGCTTCGGCTTGCGCCACGCTTTTTTGAAGAGAATAGGCCCGGCGAAATCGCGAGCCGGATGACCGCAGATACGGCGATTATCGAACAGATTGTTGGCACCACAGTGTCCGTTGCGTTACGGAATATCTTTATCGGCATCGGTGGCGTGACATTGCTTTTTGGCTTGGCTCCAAGTCTGACCATTTGGCTTTTGGCGGGCATTCCGGTTGTTGTACTGCCAATCGTTTTTCTCGGCCGGCGGTTGGAAAAGGCATCGCGCACCAGCCAAGATAATGTCGCCAGCGTCGGCACCATCATTTCCGAAGCCCTTGGCGCAATCAAAATCGTTCAGGCATTTGGTCAAGAAACGCGTGAGGGCGTCAGATTTGCAGATGCGGTCGAGGGTACATTTGCCGCCGCGAAAAAGCGCATACGGATACGCGCGTTCCTGACAGCGTTGGTCATGGCGCTCATTTTCGGCGGCATCACGCTGCTGGTGTGGGAAGGCACGGACCAAGTCAAAGAAGGCGTTATATCCTCCGGAACATTGTTCGCCGTAGTGCTCTATGGCGCACTTGTCGCCGGATCCTTCGGCGCATTGACCGAAGTATATGGGGACCTTGTGCGCGCATCGGGCGCGGCTTCGCGCTTGGCAGAATTGCTGCATGAAGTACCCGAAATTGCGGCTCCCGCCAGCCCAGTGGTCATGCCACCAGCGCGCGGTCAGCTTGAGTTTCAGCATGTCCGGTTCCGCTATCCTACCCGACCCGAAGTTGCTGCGCTTGACGATTTCAGCCTGAAGGTTTCCCCCGGTGAGACAGTCGCTGTCGTCGGGCCATCAGGCGCAGGCAAATCGACCTTGTTCCAGCTTGCTGAACGCTTTTACGACCCTGAGGCTGGCACTGTCCGCATCGATGGCGTGGCGCTGACCAGTGCAGATCCAGCCGAATTCCGCCAGCGCATCGCCCTGGTTCCGCAAGACACCGTTTTATTCGCGGCCTCCGCACGGGACAATTTGCGCTACGGTCATTGGCTGGCGGACGATGCCGCCATTTGGGCCGCAGCAGAGCAAGCGAATGCCGCGGAGTTCCTGCGTGCCTTGCCAGAGGGTCTGGACACGTTTTTGGGCGAGAGCGGTGCGCGTCTGTCCGGTGGTCAGCGGCAGCGCCTCGCGATTGCGCGCGCGCTGCTGCGCGATGCCCCAATCCTGTTGCTCGACGAAGCAACCAGTGCCTTGGATGCCGAAAGCGAACGCCTTGTTCAGGACGCGCTTGAACGCCTCATGGTTGGCCGCACGACAATCGTCATTGCCCACCGTCTGGCGACCGTACGTTCCGCAGACCGTATCATTGTGATGGACCAAGGTCAGATAGTTGAAGAAGGCGACCACGCGACACTTAGCGCGGCAGGTGGCCTATATTCCCGTTTGGCCAGCCTGCAGTTCGACGCTTAAAAAGACGCGCGCAAACGGTCGCGCATGGCATGTGGTTCCGACGCCTGTGGAACAGGGGCACGCATTTTCTCGCTGAGCCGTTGAAGGCGGTCATATAATTCTTCGCTCGCGCCGATCAGCGCTTGCGTCTCTGGGGGAAATTGCAACACCAGCTGCCCATCGCTGGCGGGCGCATAGCCCAGATTGTTGGTTTCATTTCGCGCTTCGCTTTCGGTTATTTCGCCAGCCCGCAATGCCTTTTGGTTCAACAACCACGCAATGCTGTGCATCAGGCGTGTGGTAACCTTGAGAGACTCGCAGGAGAAAGCGACCGAAATCTCCGGAGACAAATGCCCTGCATCCAAGCTGCGGTCAAAACAGGCGCGCGTTTCATCGGCGAGCAGCATCGCTTCTGTGAACAAAGAATCCACTAATAAAGGGGTCATTTCGAGTTGTGCTTTGCGCATACGCTTTTATGGCACGGCCCATGCCCCGATGTTAGTGCAAACGATCCCATCGCGGCAACATATTGCGAGTGTGCCGATATGAAACAATCATCGCGCAATTGTAAATGTTTGGGACGGTAACGGGTCAGGCGATAATGTCGGGCACCAGCTGATCTTCAAGACGCATGATTCGGTCTTTCAATATCAGCTTCTTCTTTTTCAGACGTGCAATCTGAAGCTGATCAACGACCGGCTGCATGGTCAGCGCCGTAATGGCATCATCCAAATCGCGATGTTCAATCTTCAATTGTTCCAGCTGCTGCTGGTAGCCGTCGTCGTTCATTCCCCCTTCTAACCAGAGTCGTGCAAACAAGTCATCGTTAAAAGCGGGCATGATTGCAGGCGCATGTTTCTGGTGCACGCCAAACGCAAAATTATCGCGAGACTCGCCCGATGTTTCGTGATTTACTTTGGCTGTTGGACCACCGAGTCTTACGCTGAAGGAGAATGATGTGAATAATAATCATCTGTCCGCACTTCGCAGCAAACATGCTGATCTTGAGCAAAAGTTACAGCGCGAAGAACATAGACCCTTTCCTGACACCAACATCATTCTGAGCCTTAAGAAGCAAAAGCTGCATCTTAAAGACGTACTTATGCAGGAGTCAGCCTGAACTGGCTGACTACGAATAATTTCAAGCGGGGTATCGCTTGCCTTTTATGTCTCTGCTAGATGGGACAGATGGAAAGCGCTACCCGTTCTGCCCGCAACATACTGACCGGTCTTCACGAAGTGATGGCCTCGCGAAACCATGCGCAGGGCAAATTGAACCATGTGGTCAATATCATTGGTGAAGCGCTGTCGAGCGAAGTGTGCTCGATCTATCTGTTGCGCGATGGTGCGCTTGAATTATTTGCAACGCGCGGATTGAATGAGGCGGCAGTCCACGTCACCCGCCTCGGCTTAGGCGAAGGCCTTGTCGGCACGATTGCGGAAAATGTCGAAACATTGAACTTGGATGAGGCCGCAGCCCACCCCAATTTCCGTTATGTGCCCGAAACAGGCGAAGAACGCTTTCACAGCTTTGCAGGCGTGCCGATTGTGCGTTCCGAACGCGCGGTTGGCGTGTTGGCGGTGCAGCATGTCGAGCCACGGAAATATGAAGAGGTCGAAATTGAGGCACTTCAGACCGTGGCCATGGTGCTGTCAGAACTGATCGCCAATGCAGACCTTGTCGACGAGCCAAGCGCGCGGGGCGAAAATGACACCGGCACGATTAGCCTGACGGGCCTGCCGCTTGTAAAGGGCGCGGCGGCTGGCGTTGCCATTTTTCACCAGCCCAATGTCCGTATTGAACATACCGTCGCTGAGGATATCGAAGCCGAGCGTCACCGCGTCTATTCCGCCTTTGACAAAATGCGCGAACAAATCGACCGCATGGCCAGCCAAATTGATTTCGGCACGGGCGGCGAGCATGAAGAAGTCATCGCGACCTATAAAATGTTTGCATATGACGAAGGCTGGAGCCGCCGCATTAACGAGGCCATCGACAGCGGCCTGACGGCGGAAGCCGCCATCGAACGCGTCCAGCAACGCACCCGCATGCGTATGCGTCAGATTGACGATGCGCTGCTGGCGGACCGCATGCACGATCTGGAGGATCTATCCAACCGGTTGCTGCGGATTGTGTCGGGTCAGATGAGCACGGCTGCGCAACTCGGTCTGAAAAAAGACTCGATCCTGATTGCGCGCAATTTGGGCCCCGCCGAGCTACTGGAATATGACAAACGGCGTCTGCGCGGCGTAGTGCTTGAGGAAGGGTCACTGACCGCGCACGTCGTGATTGTCGCGCGCGCGATGGGTATCCCCGTGCTGGGCCGCGTACAAGGCATTCGCCACAAGGTCCGCGATGGCGACATGCTGCTCCTTAACGCCGACGAAAAAAGCGTCATCGTCAGGCCGTCGTCAGCTGCCGAGGAAATCTTCCAACATGATCTGGTCGATCGGCAAAAGAAAAAAGCCCGCTACGCAGCGATGCGTGATGCCGCATCGGTCACGAATGATGGCGTGCCGGTGACGTTAATGATCAATGCCGGATTACGCGACGATATGTCCGCCTTGGCCACCACCGGTGCGGAGGGCGTTGGCCTGTTCCGCACAGAATTCCAGTTTTTGATATCTGCCACGCTGCCCCAACGTGAGCGTCAGCAACGTTTTTATCGCGATGTCATTGAAGCGGCAGGCGACAAGCCAGTCATTTTTCGCACGCTCGATATCGGCGGCGACAAACCCCTGCCTTATTTGAAAGACGAAACGAGCGAGGAAGAAAACCCCGCTCTCGGCTGGCGCGCGCTGCGCCTGTCTTTGGACCATGCAGGGCTGATGAAGGCGCAGGCCCGCGCACTCATTGAAGCATCCGCCGGACGCACATTGAACGTTATGTTTCCGATGGTGTCCGAGCCATGGGAATTTGACGCGGCCCGAGAAATATTTGAAGGCCAGATGCAATTTTTGGGGCGTCAAAAGAAACGGCTGCCGACAAAAATCCGTTATGGTGCAATGCTCGAGGTGCCGGCACTGGCCGAAACACTTGATATGTTGCTGCCTAAAATCGATTTTCTGTCGATTGGCACCAATGACCTCACGCAGTTCCTGTTTGCAGCAGACCGCGCTGACCCGCGCTTGGCCGAGCGATATGACTGGTTGAGTCCCGCCATTTTGCGCTTCATCCGGCGCGTGGTTCAGACAACGGACGGCTATCCAGTCGACGTCGCGGTATGTGGCGAAATGGGTGGGCGGACACTTGAAGCGCTCGCGTTGATTGGCTTGGGCATCCATCGCCTGTCGATCACGCCAGCGGCTGTGGGACCCATAAAAGCGATGGTGCGCACGACCAACCATGCGGATATTCGCAAGAAGATGGACGAGCTTCTCAATAATCCCACGGGGAATTTACGTGAGGAGCTGGCAATATGGGCCGCAAGCCAAGGCATTGAAACCGGCTAAATTGCAGGATTTCCCAAAGGTGCAAAACTTTAATCGCCGTTGACTTTATCGGGAAGATGACCATTGTCCGCATAACTGCACAAAGAGGTAGAAAAAATGGGGCGTGGAGATTGCAGTGGACTTATTAGCTTCTGTTGACGAAGGGCACGGATCCGTAGGTAGCCAGCTAAAAGCAGGCCGCGAACGGCTGGGTTTAAGTCTATCCGATATCGCCGCAAAAACGCGTGTGCCGACTCGCCACCTCGAAGCTATCGAGCAATCAAATTTTGACGCCCTCCCCGGCCAAACCTACACGCTCGGTTTCGCGCGATCTTATGCAAATGCTATAGACATGGATGCCGCCGCAATCAGTGAGGCGATGCGCTGGGAATTGGCGCGCAGTGGTCATGAAGGCTATCAGCCACCAGCTCAAAACTACGAACCAGCCGACCCGGCGCGCGTGCCTTCGAAAACACTCGCATGGACGTCGGCCGCAATCGCGGCGGTTGCGCTGGCTGCATATTTGATTTTCAGAAGCCTGACACTCACAGATGCTGCGCCAGCCGACAAACCGGTCACGTCACCGATCTCCGTAAAGCCAGCCGCCACAGCGCCGATCGCGCCTCTGCCGGCAAATAGTGCTGACCCTGCTCAGCAAAGTACCGACAACGCGGAACAAATCTAAATAAAATCAGGTTTTCTTTGCACTGAAATGGTGTGATGGGTATTTGTCGCGTTGGTCCAATCAGCGATACGTCGAAACTTGTCAGTTTAAGGGGAATGAGCAATGAATTTTCGGTTTGCTTTGTTGAGCGGCGCAGCATTTGCACTCAGCGCATCCGCAGTTGCGCAAGATGCAAATATTGACGGACGCGTGGGCAAGCTTGAAAAGGAAATGCGCGCTGTCCAGCGTCAGG
>NZ_JBIICH010000010.1:0-31152 GCF_044239005.1 Sphingorhabdus sp.
GGCCTATGACATCGCCTATTCGTTGGGCGATGGCCTGCGCCCCGGATCGATTGCCGACGCCAATGACGAAGCGCAATTTGCCGAGCTCTATACGCTGGGCGAGCTGACCCACCGCGCGTGGAAATCGGACGTGCAGGTAATGATCGAAGGCCCCGGCCATGTGCCGATGCACAAGATTAAAGAGAATATGACCAAGCAGTTGGAGGTGTGCGGCGAAGCGCCGTTCTACACGCTTGGACCGCTCACCACCGACATTGCGCCGGGCTATGACCATATCACCAGCGGCATTGGTGCGGCGATGATCGGTTGGTACGGCACGGCGATGCTCTGCTATGTCACGCCAAAGGAGCATTTGGGCCTGCCCGACCGTGACGATGTGAAGGTCGGCGTTGTGACCTATAAGCTTGCGGCACATGCCGCTGACCTTGCAAAGGGCCACCCCGCCGCGCAAGTCCGCGACGATGCGCTCAGCAAGGCACGCTTCGAATTCCGCTGGCGCGACCAATTCAACCTCAGCCTCGATCCCGACACGGCGGAGCAATATCACGACCAAACGCTGCCCGCCGAAGGCGCAAAATCAGCGCATTTCTGTTCGATGTGCGGACCAAAATTCTGCTCAATGAAAATCAGCCAAGAAGTCCGCGAATTTGCGCGGTTGCAGAACCAGCCAGCCGAAGGCTTTATTGCGGCATCGGAGGCGGACCTGTCAGCCGAAGCCGTGGCGAAGGCTGAAGAAGGAATGGCGCAAATGAGCAAGGTCTATGACGAAACCGGCCGAGAGCTATATATGGGCGCTGGTGATCGGGAGCATGATTGAGGGGTAATCGGCGCGGCTAACCGCCAATTGCTTGTTCGATCCACACACGTGCATCGGGGAAGCTGCGCTCCACCTCTGGCAAGTCATTGACGCATAGAAATTTGATCGCGTCGCGGTCTGCCCCGCGCAGATAGCCACTGACATCGTCGGCGGAATACTGGTCATGCGCGCCGACGGCGATGTGCAGATAATCGCGCGTATCCAATATCGCGGCGCTGCCGTCGGCAAGGCAGGCATGGTTATGCAGGCTTTGCGGCAGGAACTGCGCGGTGTCGCGAAAGCGATAGCTGGCGTTGTGCGCAAATTCGGCCGCGTAGGTCGCACATAAATCCGCCATCACCGAACGCTGCATCGGGTGCACGACATGCGCGCTTTCGAACACATGGTCGGCGCTATAGCCAATCATCTGCGCAGCGTTGATCTGGTTAAAATGGTTGAGCAGGCTGGCCTCATCCCGGCTCGCGCCACAGGCGGCCAGATCGCTGTGGTCGGTCCATTTGCCGCGCAGCACGGGGCCATCGCCGGCAAAGAAATCCGACGGCGTAACCGGCGCGGTCAGGAAGACGTCATCATTGAAATATAAGAAATGTTCGGCCAACCCGGGGATGCGCCACAGCATGGTTTCAATCGACAGCGAATTGAACGTCGGCAACGCATTGTCCGCCCCGTCAAAGATATCGCGATGGTCAACGATGCTGATCTTCGCCGCGAATTCGGGCGGCAGTTGCGTGATCTGCGGGATTTGATTGTCGGTGACGATCCATATCCGCCGCACCCACGGCGCATTGTTGGCGATGGAGCGCACGCAGTAATTCAGCTCGTCACTGCAGACCCAGCGATGGGGGTTGGTGCCATTATCGTGGAGCGGCGCACGCGCGAAGGCATCCGCCTCCGCCTTGGCCTCTGCCAAATAGAAATCCCTTTGTGCCTTATGCGCGGGGTCCGCCCCGTCGACCCACGTAATGACTGCATCGACCTCTATCATTCACCCACAATTTACGCCCCGTTTTTTGCCGCTGTAGGTTTATGCAAAGGTTTTGGGAAATGTAAAATCTTTGGCGGGTGGGGAGGGCTTGATCACGGTCACGGTGATGTGCGGTTGGCCGTTGCAGCAAGGAATTGTGAATTTCTGTTTACAATGTCATGTCCCGCGATATCTTTGGTTCCGAAGATGGGAGCGACAATGATTATAATGACACGTTTTTGCAGATGCAGTGGTTCACGCGGTTGGGGTGAGGCGGCTGGTTAACATGTGCGGAGACCGGTGCGCGATGCGAGGGCAAGCGCGATGCGCGCTATATATGGGCGCTGGTGATCGGGAGTATGATTAAATTATGCCTCTTCTTTATTCAAAATATCCACGGCCACTAATAACGTGAGGCAGGTCCCTCTCCGAGCTTTGTCTAAGAGCCTGGCCTCGACTTATAGTTGCCTCGTTAAGGAAGGCGACGGACCAATGTTGTCCGGCTCAGGCGATATCAACTTAGTTTGCAGCCGCTGTGGAAACCCTATCGCGACACACATGGAAGGATTCCCACCTTACATAAATGCAGTGGCTAAGTGTTCAAAATGCGATGTAAGCCTGCATTTGAATAAGGCCTCTAAATATACAGTGCGGACCCCAATGCTAGCGGACCTCGAAGATGACGTCCCGCCAGCATTACACTTTCGCACCGACAACATGTTTAAAACAACACCCGAGTCTCATCTGATTGAGGACGTAGCTGATCGTTTGACTAAAAATTTTAGCGACACGCAAACCGAGCGACCGAGGCTCTTTTATCATTATACAAGCGTTGAAGCACTGTATTCTATCCTCAGCAAAGGTGCCATATGGGCATCTGACATCGCTTTTTTGAACGACTCATCAGAGCTTAGCTATGCAAGCGATTTGATAACCTCTGTGACGAATGAATTTGAGAAAGAAGCATCCCCAGAATTCCTTGAATTGCTTAAGCGAGCTGGAGGATCCGCTACCGAACCCACTTCGGCAGCGTCGGGCTATCTAGTTTGCTGTTTTTGTGTTGATGGTGATTTGTTAAGTCAGTGGAGGGCTTACGGTGATGGAGGTAAGGGCATCGCGCTAGGATTTGACGCTCACGACTTTTCTGTACCCGAGCTTCTGGTCAGAAGAGTTTTATATAACGAACAACAACAAAGCGAACTTGTAAGAAATACATTACGAGAATTTAGAGACTTATTTAAGAATATTTGCACACGGTATACTGCCTCTGAAATGGATGCAAACAAGACGCTGCCTGCGCTTTCGAGCCTACTAAGATCATTCATGACTGAGTACAGTTTTACGTTTAAACATCCTGCATTTGCAGAGGAAAAAGAGTGGCGTATAATTGTGCCCTATGATCGAAGCGAATGGTTAGGTCGCATCCGTTTTCGTCCTAGCAAGTCACTGCTCATCCCATACACAATGATGGCGTTTGGCGACCACGTTGATAAACCACACCTGCCTCTGCTTCAACTAGTGCACGGCCCTACACTTCATCCCGAGTTGCTAAAAAAATCCCTTCACTTGCTACTTGAGCAGAAGGGCTATGAACATGTTGAGGTTAGAGGATCATCAGCGCCTTTACGGGTGTAAGTATGGAATTACGGGAATTACGGTGACAGTGCACTGAATAGGAGTTGAGTGCACTGTCACCGGAACCGTGTCACCGGAACCGAAGCGAGGGTAAACGGGACGCGCGCTATATATGGGCGCTGGGGATCGGGAGCATGATTGAGGGGTAGCTGCAGGCTATTGCTCTTGTTCGGTTGGGTATGGAACGGGTTTTGCCGCTACCCAACCTTCCCTGTCTGGTGCATTGTGGGACGTTCGGACGCTTTTACCTTCTGTTTTTGTAACAAAACCGCCTCTATGGAACATTGCCCTTTCAACCGATTTTCTCGGATGATGTTTGTCTTCTAATGCCGAGCTGATTAGCGCCGTAAACTTATGCTCAGGCGCTGCGCTTTGATTGGTATATCGTGGTCCAAGGATCTGATCGAGTAACTCTGAATTCACGTTTCGTCGCGATCCGTGATGCGGAACTTGAAACCTATCAATTCCAGGCAAGTTAAAGCCGACGCTCGGGGCGTAGTTTACCACAGCCTGCAACCCGCGCCTTCCGGTATCTCCGGTCAGCAGAATAGTTTTGCCTGCAATCTGCGCTGCTTGAACAACGCTCATCTCATTTTCTGCGCTAGTCTCTTCAGTTGAGAAAACTTCTTCGCCCCAAAGTGCAGCAAAAATACCTCTCACAGTAGCCTTCAGACTTTCCAACATGATCTGCGTGGCGCTCTTCTCGGATTCGTCGATACCTTCAGGCGTCTTTTCGGATTCCACGACGAGGTCGAGATAGGTCGCACGAGTAGGCGACATTACATGAAAGTGGCCAATCTGAGTACCTTGAAACGCCTCCCTGATCTCAATCCCTTGCGCTTCTGCGATCACTTCGAGGTCATTAACCGTGGGGTAGCATTTGCGTAACCTGCTTTTTAGAGCATCAACAGAATTGTAAGTTGCGAAACGATCAATCAGTTCTTCCGCGTAGAGCCAAGGCCGATTCATCCAAAGAATTTCTACGCTGCCGTTTTCCAGAACATGCTTCAGGCCACGCGCGTGATCGCCATCTGAATGGGTCAGTACGACGTTGTCGATATAGGCATTGGCGCCGTAGTATTTGTCGATGTGAGCTAACACGTCCTTACCAGTATCGGTGAAACCGCCGTCGACGACATGGACAAAAACCTCGTCGTCTATTTGATATCTAATCGTTATCGCGTCTCCGCTTTTGGCGGCTTCAACCGCCAAAAAGTCGATCTCAAAATAATCAGTTTCAGCCATTTTACGCCCCTTTTAGTGAGTGCAGAATTAAGACCTGTTTCGTCAACGACATCGCAGCATTGCGTGCTGCCAAGCTTGTCATCAGAAGGATAAGGAGGGAGGATCCCGTGAGAACTAAACCGGCGACTATAGCTCTTGGGTGATCGAATGTCGCTGCAACCGGTAGGCTGACGACAGAGAGCAAAGCGAGAAAGGAGGTCAAATCTCGCCATGCAATGTAGCGTTGGCTGTGATGCGACACCGAAGGGTGATTGCGAAATCCATCGTAAAGACCGTAAAATGCAGTCTGCTGCGTATGTCCGCCCGAAGCACTTAGCTCTTGGAAATTAGCGATTTTTGAATCTTCAATACCGGCGACGCTTTGTGCGACTTCCGAGAACGCTCGGCATCCGGGCAGTCGGTTAGATATCTTCCAGAAAACCAAAAACTCCTTCAGCGGTTTGGGAACCAAGTCCTGAACAAGCATTGCTGCCAATCCGACCACTGCAAAACCCAAGGAATTCTCTTGTAGATCAACCCAAGATGGCCATTTCTGATTAATTAAAAATGCCGCAACTCCGATATAGAGCAAAGCTGATGGCACTAAGAATTGCAGCACTGCTTGAGTCTTGTGAGAAACGCCCATTTCTTGCCCCCAACCACACCGATTAACAAATCACTTACGGTGGCAGTGCACTGAATAGGAGTTGAGCGCACGGTCACCGAAACTTAGTGAGAAGGTAGCAACCATCACAGATTGGCCCAAGTACGAGCGGCTCGTATACGAACCGTTCGTATATTCAGACCCTCACAAATTACCGCGACACCTAAGACAAACCCCAAATATTAACCGCGCTTTTGGGGTTGTGTTCTATAATCCGTTGCGCAAGCACGCTGGGAACGGGATGCTGTCACCCTTCGCGTTCGAACGGCAGCAGATTGTGAAAGCAGAAGGCGTCTAGAAAGCTAATGGCTATTCAATTAGATATCCGATCGCGCTGCTGAAAAAGACAGCAGCCAAAACGTAATGGAGGTCTCGGTGGACAATATCATCCCCATTGAGCGGGCATTCGCCTTTGTACGAAAAAAGCGACAGTTAGGATGAGTGGCTCATTAAACATATCTATTCGAGAGGAAGAAGCCCGCGATGTGGCCGACATCCGTGAACTGGTTGATGTAGCGTTCAAGCCGATGTGGTTTAGTGATGGCACGGAGGCAGAGTTGGTCGACAGGCTCCGCTCGGCGGGCGATTTGTACCTCTCTTTAGTCGCGGTCACGGGCATCAACCAGATTATTGGTCATGTTGGTTTTAGCCCAACAACAATTGATGGATTGGATTACGGCTGGCTTCAAATGGCGCCCGTATCTGTCTTGCCAGATTATCAACTCAAAGGTGTCGGATCGGCATTGATTCAAGCCGGGATTAGCGCGTTGATAACGCGCGGGGTTGCCGGTGTCGCAGTGGTGGGCAATCCTGTTTACTATGAGCGTTTCGGCTTCCGCAATATTCCGGGGCTAGAGCCATTGATTCCAAGTGATGCGCCTTATTTTCGCGCCCAAAGCTTGTTTGGGCCAGAACCCCAAGGCCGGCTTCGCTACGCTCCTGCGTTCGACTAGCCCCAGCTTTGGCCCCAAACACTGACCGCGCCGCGCCGGGGACACGCAATGGCATGCCTCCGTTTTGCCCGCCCAAAAAAACAACTTTCCTACATGGTCCGCTTTATGTTTCTGTTGCGGACATGACAGATGCACCGCCGCCCAATCCAAACGCCAATCCCAACCCCGCCCCAAACCCTGACGCCGGTTCTGATGCTGGTTCCGATGCGGATTTTGACGATCTGTTGGCCTTTACCCCTGTGCCGATGCAGCGCCGCCGTGCCGATGGGTGGAGCGCGGAGCGGCAGCGGCGTTTTATCACCGCTTTGTCGGTCATGGGGGCGGTTGGCCCGGCGGCGCGCGCGGTGGGCATGGGGCGGGCTTCGGCCTATCGCTTGCGCGAACGGGCAGGAGCGGCTGGCTTTGCCGAGGCGTGGGACATTGCGATTGCCTGTGGTGCGGACCTGCAATTTCACACCGCGCTGGATCAGGCGATTAACGGCGTCACCACGGTGCGCGTGATGCGCGGCGGCATGGTTGAGGTTATGAACGCGCCCGACCGCAAGGTTTTGAACGCTGCGTTATTGTCCAAAACCCGCCTGTCCGCGGCGCTTTCGGCGCAGGCGCTGGCGGTTAAAGCGACAAGGGAGACATGAAAAATGCGCTGCGTGGTGGCTTTTGTCGCTTTTGCCGGGTTGGAAGCGCGCGGCATAGGAATGGCTGGCATAACGCGCAGGCGGCGTTATGCTGCGCGTTCATCGCCCACAATAGTTGAACCATCATGACGAAGCCGAAAAATCCCAGCTGGTTTGACATTTCCATGGATGCCTTCGCGCTCGCGGCGGAATCCAACATGGTGATTGCGGCGCGCTTGGGCAGTCTGGCGCTTGGCGGGCCAAATGCGGTGCGTGAGGCGGAGCGGATGGTGAGCGAAAAGGTTGCGGCGAACATGGCCCTTGGCGCGGACCTGATGACCGGCAAGCACGGGCTTACCCCCGAAAGCATGGTCAGCGGCAGTATCGAACATTACGCCAAACATGTGACCGCGAACCGCAAGCGGCTTTTGGGCTAAAGCGGGCGGCTGAACGCCTACGGAAATGGCGGGAAAACAGGGGAAAAGCGGGATTCGACCTTGTTATTTGCTAATGCCGTAAATTAGGCGTATAAGCCAAACACGCTATCGTCGACCGCGACGGAATTTGAGGCGCGTATCTGATGAAATAAGCGGAGCGTGCAACGTTTTTCCCAACACGACTTGGCTACCCACTTGGCGCTGTTGCCCGGTGGTCACCTGTTTCGTGAAAGGAACATATTATGCCTACTGGCACCGTAAAATTCTTCAATGCCGATAAAGGCTATGGCTTTATTGCACCCGATGGTGGTGGCGATGACAGCTTCGTACACATCTCGGCTGTTCAAGCTGCTGGCATGCACTCGCTCGACAAAGAGCAGCGCGTAAATTTCGAAGTCGAAATTGGCCGCAACGGTAAAGCTTCGGCTGTAAATCTTTCAGCTGCTGATTAATCAGCGCTAAGGTTTAAAAAAAAAGGGCTGCCGAAAGGCGGCCCTTTTTTTGTGCGCGGCGATTGCCGGATTAATCGAACAGCTCTTCCAAAAATGACTTCCTCCGCTTTTGATACGGATAGCCATGGCCAAAGCCCGGTTGCTGGTGGCCATAGCCTGGTGGTGCAAATCCGGCGGGCGCTTGCGGTGGAACGGGTTGCGGGGCAGCTTGCGGTGCAGGCATCTCGGCAGCAACGCTGCGTTCGATGATCTTGTCCAACTCACCACGATCAAGCCAAACGCCGCGGCATTGTGGGCAATAGTCGATTTCGACACCCTGGCGATCACTCATGACAAGCGCCACCTTGCAAACAGGGCATGGCATTCCAACGGCTGGGTTCATATCGGGTCTCCTCTTTAATGGTTTAAAGCGGTCCGACATCGCCGTCAGGTGACGACCAGAGGGGCCCGGCCCGCAAAACGCAGTTGGGCATTGGTCGGCACTATTTCAATAACCCTGGCTGTTAATTCAGCAATGCTCCGGTCATCCACATCGCGGACAGCACGATGATGGCCAGAAATTTTGATCGGTATGCGAACCGCCAACCCTAGCGGTTAACGTTTCCGGACAAACTCCGCGCGCAGCACGAGGCCCTTGATCCCGTCAAACCGGCAGTCAATTTCCTGTGCGTCGCCAGTCAAGCGGATGGATTTGATAAGCGTTCCGCGCTTCAATGTCTGACCCGCACCCTTTATGGTCAGATCCTTGATCAACGTGACCTGATCGCCGTCCGCCAGAACATTTCCGACCGCGTCGCGGACCTCAACTGCGCCGTCCTGTTCGGATTTGGCATTGGCTTCGGCCGCACTGATCCATTCGCCAGATGCCTCGTCATAAACATATTCGTCGTCGGTCCCGTCCGTCATCATGTAATCCCCGCTTTGATATTGCCACGCCCTAGCGCCATTTACGTGCGGGTGAAAGCCGGTTGCAATTTGCAATGATGTCAGTAAGATTTTTATAATAGAGTGGAGAGTTATATGGCGCAGGCTGAAACGGTTGTAGATGTATTGATTGTAGGCGCTGGTTTATCCGGCATTGGTGCGGCGGCGCATCTGACCATGCAATGCCCCAATAAAAGCTATGCCATTGTCGAGCAACGCGCTGACATGGGCGGCACTTGGGACCTTTTCCGGTACCCGGGTATCCGGTCTGACTCGGACATGCACACCTTGGGCTATCGCTTCAAACCATGGCTGCATGAAAAAACAATCGCTGACGGCCCATCCATCCACGAATATGTGCACGAAACGGCTGATGAATATGGCATCACGCCGCACATCCACTTTGGCCACAAGGTGGTCTCGGCAAATTGGTCCAGCCCCGATGCGCGCTGGCATGTAACGGCCAAGGCTGTGGACGGCGGCGAGGAACGGCGCTTTGCTGCGCGCTTCCTGTTCATGTGCGCAGGTTATTATGACTATGATCAGGGCTATAAGCCCGATTTCCCGGGCGAAGCCGACTTTGGCGGCCAGATTGTTCACCCGCAGCATTGGCCCGAAGGACTGGACTATAGCGGCAAGAAGGTAACGGTTATCGGTTCAGGCGCGACCGCGGTGACGATTGTGCCCGTGATGGCGCAACAGGGCGCGCAGGTGACGATGCTGCAGCGTTCGCCGACATACATGGTGTCGCGTCCTGCGATTGACCCGTTCTCCAAATTTGTGCGTAAAATCTTGCCGGAAAAGATCGCTTATGCGCTGACGCGCTGGCGCAACATTAACATGCAGCGGTTCACTTATTGGTATGCCCGCCGCAATCCAGCGAAGCTGGGCGAAAAGCTGGTCAACATGGCCCGTGAAGCGCTGCCGGCCTCAGTGGATGTCGATACCCATTTCGTCCCCAAATATGGCCCATGGGAACAGCGCCTGTGTCTGATTCCAGATAGCGACATGTTTACCGCCATAACCGAGGGCAAGGCCGAGGTGGTGACGGACCATATCGACCATTTCACCAAGACGGGTATTCAGTTGAAGTCCGGCAAGCATATTGAATCCGATATCGTGATCACTGCGACCGGTCTGAACCTTGTCACGATGGGCAAGACAGCCATCAGCGTGGACGGTGAAGCGGTCAATTTTGGTGAGCATTTCAATTATAAGGGCGTGATGTTCAACGACATTCCGAACTTCGCCAGCGTGTTTGGCTATATCAACGCATCATGGACGCTGAAGACTGATATCGTTGCCGATTATGTCTGCCGCTTGTTGTGGAAAATGGATGACAAAAACGCGCTTGTGGCAACGCCGCATCTTGATGATCCGGATATGCCCAAGCTGCCATTTGTGACGGACTTTAGCTCAGGCTATTTCGCCCGCAGTTTTGACACGCTGCCCAAGAACGGGGACCGCCATCCATGGCGCGTGCTGCAAAATTACGCCGCTGAAAAGAAAATCCTGACTCAAGATCCTGTGGATGACGGAGTCATGGTCTTTTCGGCACCGCATTTCGCAGCCTCCCATAACGAGAATGCGGAAACGCTGATCGCAGCCGAGTAACTACCCGAAGGTGGGGCCTATATCAGCCCTCCCTATTGCGAACCGTCGCGGCAACGCGGCGGGTTTCAATGCTCGCCTCTGGCGCGATGATATGTGTACGGTTGCGGACCACCCAAATAAGTGAAGCAAGCCCGGCCAGTGCAGCAAACGCAACCGCCATCAGCGCGTAACTGGTGTAGCGTTTCATATCCTGCGCGTGCGTGACAATTTCGGGCGCTTTGTCGGTGGTCGTGACATCCCAATATTCGATCATTGGCTTGTTGCGGTACCGGACCACGCGCACTTCGGATATAACCCATATTTTGCCATGCTGAGCAGCGAACGTCAGATAGGCCCCGGACCCTTGATGCTGTTGAATGGCCGGAGCCAGTCGTGGCGCATCCTTCAAAATCCGCGACATTTCGGCAAACTGCACGCGGCTATCGTCAATGAAGCCCGGAGCGACATATTTTTCGGCCGCCTTTTGGTCTCCGCGACGCACAGCCTCATAAAAAGGCTTAACGACCGCCGTTATTTCCGCGGGCAGCGGCGGACGTGCGTCGGTTGAGCGGTTACAAGCGGATAAGCCCAATGCTGCGATCGACATAATGAACAAAAGAAAAATACGTGACATTTCTGAATTATCTCCCGTTCGCGGTCCAATGCCGCTATCGCATCCTTCATGCGTTATGACGATCTGATCCAACCTGACAACGGCCAACCGGCCACACCTATCCACATAGTCGATAAAAATGGCTTTGCGTTATGGCTTGCTGCGCAACCCGACCCTGTCCGCACGGCCGTAAAAGCACAGAAGTTTGAAGGTAGCGTAAACGACAGTGCGATACTTCCTGGCGACAAGCCCGGGGAATGGGCTGTCGTCGTAGGCGTCGCCGATGCTTCGGCGCTTGGGGTTTGGAACCTGGCCAAGCTATCGGACATTCTGCCCGAGGGAAGTTATCGGTTGTTGGATGCCGATGCTGGTGACGCGATGCTTGGGTGGATGCTTGGTCAGTATCGATATCATGAATATCTCAGCGAACCGAAAGTAACCGGCGCGCGCGTGCTGCTCGTGCGTGATCCCGGCAAGATCCAAAACATCGTGCTTCAGGCGCGCGCCACAGCGCTCGTGCGCGATCTGGTTAACCGTCCGGCGGGTGACCTTGGTCCCGACGCGCTTGAGGCCGAGGCTAAGCGCATCGCCAAGGCGCATAAGGCAGATGTGACAGTGACGGCAGGGGAAGCGTTGGAAGCGGGCTTCCCGCTCATCCACGCGGTCGGCAAAGCAGCGGCGCGCGAACATGCGCCGCGGCTGATTGAGCTGGAATGGGGCGACCCGCGCCACCCACGCATCGCGATTGTGGGCAAAGGCATAACGTTCGACAGCGGTGGTCTTGATATTAAACCGGCAAGCGGCATGCGGCTGATGAAGAAGGATATGGGCGGCGCTGCCCATGCGCTTGCGCTGGCGGAGCTTATCATGTCTGCGCATTTGCCGGTACGCTTGCATATGCTCGTCGCTGCTGCCGAAAACAGCATATCGGGCAATGCTATGCGGCCGGGCGATATCGTTAAAAGCCGCAAGGGCATTACGGTTGAAATCGACAATACCGATGCGGAAGGGCGCCTTGTGCTCGCCGACGCGTTGACCAAAGCGGTTGAGGATACGCCCGAACTTATCATCGATTTCGCGACGCTGACCGGCGCAGCGCGCGTTGCCTTGGGTCCTGATTTGCCGGCAATGTTCAGCAATGATGATGAAACAGCCGACGCGTTAATCGCAGCGTCAAAGGCGCAGGCTGACCCGCTGTGGCGGATGCCATTATGGGCACCCTATCTGGAGCTTTTGGATAGCGATATCGCGGACATGACAAACAGCGGCGGGGCGTTCGCAGGCGCAGTAACGGCGGCGCTCTTTATGCAGAAATTCGTTCCTGATGATGTGCCTTGGGTACATCTGGACACCTTTGCATGGCGACCAACCAATAAGCCTGGCAGGCCAAAGGGCGGCGAAGCCCTTGGATTACGCGCCGTCTTCGGCTATCTGGCGGACAAATATCCGGCACGTTAGGGTGCCATAACATGTTACAATTTCGGGGGCGTAAATCGTTGGCAAACGGACACATGGGGGCGGGTGACCGGCCCATATATACTTTAAGTGGGCACAGCCTTGTCGGGGACAAGCGCACAACGCCTATTCGCGGGGACCTAGCCGACATCAGTCTGGCCGGAAAGCTGTTCGCACCGCATTATGCCGTGCCGATGCTGCGCACCGGCATTGCGCCCGTGACCGAAATTCATGCCGAGGCGCATGCCACATCCATGCCCGTTAGCGCGTTAATGCATGGTGAGGAGTTCGCCGTGCTTGATGTCGCGGGCGAATGGGCATGGGGCTATTGCCTGCACGACAATTATCTGGGTTATGTCCGCTTTGCCGAGCTTGGCGATGATTTTGACGCCACACATATCGTCAGCGCGCCTGCGACATTACTGGTTTCTGAACCATCGACAAAGGCGCCTGTGCTGGCGCGTTACCCCATGGGTGCGCAGTTGCTTTGCGGCAGCCCAAGCGAATGCGGTAAGTATCTGGCGTGCGAAAATGGCTTTGTGCCATTGGCCCATTTGTCCGAAATCGGACGCGTTGCAGCATCACCGGCAGATTTGGCAGAACAGCTGATCGGTACGCCGTACAGCTGGGGTGGGCGCAGCGGGGACGCCATTGATTGCTCGGGCCTTGTTCAATTGGTGTTCGGACTGAAGGGCCATATGCCGCCACGCGATGCCGATATGCAGATGGCAGAATTTGGCGAAGAATTGGCCGAGGGCGACGCGTTGCAGCGCGGCGATCTGGTTTTCTTCCCCGGCCATGTTGGTATCATGGCCGATGCCGAGAACATCATCCACGCCAATGGAACCGCGATGGCGGTTAGCGTTGAACCGCTGACAGATGCGGCGGCACGCTTTGCCGCGCATGATGAAGCGATTGTTGCGCGTAAGCGGGTAAAATGACCAAATCGATCTTCATCGACGGCGCATCGGGCACAACCGGCCTTGAAATCGCGGACCGGCTCGCTGGGCGTGCGGAATTCACGCTCATCACGCTCGATGATGACAAACGTAAGGACCCCGCTGCGAAACGCGAGGCATTGAACGATGCTGACTTTGTCATCCTGTGCTTGCCCGACGATGCGGCAAAAGAGGCGGTGGCAATGACGACGTCGAGCCACACGCGCATCATCGACGCATCGACCGCGCATCGTGTGAACCCGAACTGGGCCTATGGCTTCCCCGAATATCGCACCGGCCAACACGACCGGATTGCCAATGCGCGCCTTGTCAGCAATCCCGGTTGCTACCCCACTGGCTTTTTGGGGCTGGTTGCACCCTTGGTCGCGGCCGGATTGATCCCCGCAGACTGGCCCTACAGCGTCAACGCGGTGTCGGGCTATTCGGGCGGCGGGAAAGCATTGATTGAACGGTTCGAAGGCGGCGAGGGCGCAGATATCGGCTTTCGCACTTATGGCCTTGATCTGAACCACAAGCATGTCGCCGAAATGCAGCAACATGCAGGGCTCGGCCTCGCGCCGATATTCTCACCCGCCGTGGTGCGCGCGTTCCGGGGCATGGTGGTGGAGGTGCCGCTGCCCATCTCGGTCATGCCCGGCAGCGATGATCCCGACGAAATGCACGCTGCGCTGGCTAAGCATTATGCCAATTCGCTCGTCGTCAAAGTGCACCAAGACGCGCCGCCAGCGGAACTGCTGATCCGCGCCGACCAAGAACCGTCCGACAGGCTTGACCTCTACGTCCTCGGCTCACCCGACGGCGCGCAAGTCCGCTTGCTGGCATTGCTCGACAATCTCGGCAAAGGCGCAAGCGGCGCGGCGGTGCAGAACCTGAACATCATGGCCGGATTGGACGAGACGATTGGGTTGCGGTTGTAAGCGCGACAATCGGATGTAACACCGCGTCACCCTGAACTTGTTTCAGGGTCTTAATTTCAACAACGCGCAAAAAGTAAGATGCTGAAACGCGTTCAGCATGACGTGGTAGAAACCTCAATAAGGCGGCTGATGCCACCCCTTCGGGCTGCTCGTAAATATCTCGCAGCCGTCTTCGGTGATGCCGATGCTGTGTTCGAACTGCGCGCTCAATGAACGGTCGCGCGTGACGGCCGTCCAGCCATCGTCGAGGACTTTGCCGGCTGCCTTGCCGATGTTGATCATGGGTTCGATGGTGAAAATCATGCCGGGGCGCAGCTCTGGCCCAGTGCCGGGGCGACCAACATGGACGATTTCGGGGGCGTCGTGGAATAATTGGCCAAGGCCATGGCCGCAGAAATCGCGGACGACGCCATAGCGGTGCTTTTCGGCATGGGTCTGGATCGCGTGGCCAATGTCGCCGACGCGGTTGCCGGGCTTGGCGGCTTCGATGCCGAGCATCAGGCATTCATAGGTCACGTCGACCAAGCGCTTTGCCTTTACCGGCACGTCGCCGACAAGGAACATACGGCTGGTGTCGCCGTGCCAGCCATTCAGCTGCGGCGTGACGTCGATGTTGACGATGTCCCCGTCCTTCAATTTCTTGTCCGATGGAATGCCGTGGCAAATGACATGGTTGATCGAAATGCAGCAGCTGTGCGTGTAACCGCGATAGCCAAGGGTTGCTGGCACTGCGCCACCGCGTATGGTCATCTCGCGGACGATATCGTCCAGTTCCTCGGTGCTGACACCCGGCACGACATGCGGCACCAATGCATCGAGTATTTCGGCGGCAAGGCGGCCGGCCTTGCGCATGCCCTCAAAGCCTTCGGCTCCGTGTAATTTGATGACCCCGTCGCGGGCCTGCATCGCCTCTTCGGGCGTAACGCTTACATATTGTTCCATGCGGGAGATATAAGGTAATAATCCGCACTTTGCGAGGGGGTGATTTATGCTATCGCGTGCGTATGACAGATTCCCGCATATATACCGCAGCGCTTGTAATCATCGGCGACGAAATTCTCTCTGGCCGAACACAGGACAAAAATGTCGCGCAGATTGCCCTTTGGCTCAATATTCAAGGCATTCGCTTACGCGAAGTGCGTGTGGTCGCTGATGACATGGACGCCATTATTGAGGCAGTGAACCTCTTGCGTGCGCGCAATGACTATCTGTTCACCACCGGCGGTATTGGCCCGACGCATGATGACATTACCGTTGATGCGATTGCGGCAGCGCTCGGCGTCGATGTTGTTATTCATCCAGAGGCAAGCGCCGTCCTGCATGCATATTATGAAACACGCGGCGGCATTAACCCGGGCCGCCTGCGCATGGCGCGTGTGCCCAATGGCGCGGATCTTATCCCCAACAAGATGTCGGGTGCGCCCGGCATTCGCCACGGCAACATCTTCATCATGGCTGGCGTGCCGCATATCACCGCCGGAATGTTGGATGCCCTGACCGGTAGTTTGGAGGGTGGTGCGCCCTTGTTGTCACAACAAATCGGCTGCTGGGTGGCCGAAAGCGAAGTGGCCAAACTGCTGGGCGATACCGAAAAACATCATGAAGGTTGCCAGATCGGCAGTTACCCGTTTTTCCGCGAAGGCAAGGTCGGGGCGAATTTCGTTGTCCGGACAACAGACGCGGATAAACTTGCTGAATGCATCGAGGCGCTGAAACTTGGTTTGCGCGGTTTAGGCTATGATTCCGTCGATGGTGGAATTTAAACGCAGGTTCGTCAGCCCGTTCATGTGCAGTCAAGCCTTCGTTCCGTTATGAGGATTGTAATGCGCAAATTTACTCAATCGCTCGCTTTGGCAGCCCTGCTGCTGTCCACCTCTGCTTACGCACAAAATGTTGCGCCTGCTGCATCTGTCGCGGCAAAGGCGGCCAAAGTTCCGTGGCTGTATGAAGGCAGCGATGTACCTGTCGACGACAGCTGGACCTTTGGCGTTTTGCCTAATGGGCTGCGCTATGCGGTGAAGAAAAATGATGTGCCTGCTGGGCAGGTGTCCATCCGCGTGCGAATTGATGCAGGCGCGTTGCATGAAAATAATGATGAGCAAGGTTTTGCCCATCTGATCGAGCATCTGTCTTTCCGTGGATCGACATTTGTGCCTGATGGCGAGGCAAAGCGCATTTGGCAAAGGTTCGGCGTCACCTTTGGCAGCGACAGCAATGCGCAAACAACCCCGACGCAGACGGTCTACAAGCTCGACTTGCCCAATGCGACGCCCGAAAAGCTGGACGAGTCCGTCAAAATCATTTCGGGCATGATCCGCAATCCGCGTATCTCGCCCAATGCTTTGAACGCCGAACGCGCCATTGTCCTTGCGGAGCTGCGCGAAAATAGCGGTGCGCAAATGGTCTATAGCGACGCCCTGCGTCAGCACGCGTTTCAGGGTCAGCGGCTCGCAAACCGGTCGACGATTGGTACGCCTGAAACATTGCAGGCTTCCGACGCCTTGCGCCTGAGTGCATTTCATGACCGTTGGTATCGGCCCGAAAATGCAGTCGTCGTGATGGCTGGCGATATGGAGCCCGTGCAGCTCGCCAATTTGGTGCAGAAATATTTCAACGACTGGAAAGGGAAGGGCGCCCGCGCGCCTGAGCCTGCCTTTGGCGATCCAACACCGCAGGGCACCCCGACGCGCGTGCTGATTGAGCCAACATTGCCTACCACCGTCAGCATTGCTTACTTACGCCCTTGGCGGAAAGTTAACGATACGATTGCGTATAATGAGCAGTTGTTGATTGACGCCCTTGCACTTCAGATCATCAATCGCAGGCTTGAGGTGCAGGCGCGCAGTGGCGGCAATTATCTGTTCGCTGAAATCGCGCAGGATGATATTTCGCGCACCGCAGATACGACTTTGGTGTCGATCACCCCCGTTGGCGACAAATGGGAAGCGGCAACGCGCGATGTGCGCGCAGTTATCGCCGATGCCATTGCCACGCCACCATCGGTTGCGGATATCGAGCGTGAGAAAACGCTTTTCGGAAATGCGTTGCGCACAATGCTCGACAGCTATCCGTTTGAAGCCGCCGCGAAGCAAGCGGACGATATCGTCAATGCCGTGGATATTCGGGAAACGGTAGCCGCGCCCAAAACCGTTGTTCAGGTCTATGAAGGCATGAAGGACAAGTTTACGCCGCAGCGGCTGCTGGCGTCGACACAGAAGCTTTTCATGGCGGACGCGACACGATTGATGCTGTCTTCACCCGCGCCGATCGCCGACGCAGACAATCGTGCGCTCGCTGCATTGAACGTCGTCGTATCGGCAAATACGACTGCGCGTTTATCCGAAAATACCCTTGGCTTTGCGGCGTTGCCCAAGCTTGGCGCGCCCGGCAAGTTGGTGAGCGAGGAAACAATCTCGCGCTTGCAGATGACCCGGCTTGAGCTGTCGAATGGCGTGCGGGCTTTGCTATACCCGAACAAGGCCGAAAGCGGCCAGATTCGCGTCCTCGTTCGTTTCGGTCGCGGCTATCAAGCGGTTACCCCTGACAATGGCAGCCTGCTGTGGGCAGGGCCGATTGTTTTGCCGGAAAATGGCATTGGCAAACTCAAGCGCACCGACATTGACCAGATGGTGAATGGGCGGCGCATTGAACTCAACTTCTCCATTGATGATGATGCATTCCAGTTTGGCGCAAATACGCGGCCTGATGACCTTGCGGATCAGTTGACGTTAATTGCCACAAAGATCGAGCATCCCGGTTGGGACCCGGCGCCCGTTGAACGGGCAAAGGCGCTCGCCACGTCGGGTTATGCGAGTTTCGAAATGTCGGCGACCTCGGTGTTGCAGCGTGATTTGGAATATCTGCTACGCAACAATGACCCACGCTGGAAAGCCGCGGCACCGGCGGATGTTGCGAAAGTCGATGCAGCCAAGTTCGAAGCATATTGGAAGCCACTGATGGCGCAGGGACCCGTTGAGGTTCTTCTCTTTGGGGACTTCGACAAGGCCGCGGCGGTTGCGGCGTTGGAAAAAAGCTTTGGTGCTTTGTCGCCGCGCGTGCCTATGCCCGTCGCGGCAGCGGCGCGCGATGTCCGTTTCCCAGCGCCGACCGCGACCCCCATAAAGCTGACGCATCGCGGCGCGGGTGATCAGGCGGCGGCGGTGATGGCATGGCCCACCGGCGGCGGGATTGCCGGCATCAGCGAAGGACGGCAGCTGGAAACATTAGCAGCAATTTTCCGTGACCGCCTGTTTGAGAAATTCCGTGCGGAGCAGGCCGCAAGCTACAGTCCCGACATGGCGGCCAATTGGCCCATCAATTTCAACAGCGGTGGATATTTGATGGCCTATACGCAGGTCAAACCAACCGACGTGGACCGTTTTTTTGCATTCGCGGATTCGGTTGCGGCGGATTTGATCGCTAATCCTGTGAGCGCCGATGAACTGCAGCGTGCGGTCGAGCCGACCAAGCAAGCCATTGAGCGCGCCGCGTCAGGCAACACATTTTGGCTCAACCAGCTCAAGGGGTCGACATATGATCCTGAACGCTTCGCTGCATTGGGGACGCTTTACAGTGATTATAACAGCGTGACGCCCGAGATATTACAAGCACTGGCAAAGCGCTATTTCGTCAAGGACAAGGCGTGGAAGCTTGTGGTTGCACCGCAGTCTGCGAATGCAGACGCCCCAAATTCGCGCTGACGCTGCTTTTGTCCTTACAATCCGCTTAGGCAGAGAGCGTCAAAGCACATATTTCGACAAGTCAGTGTCTTTTGCGATGCCCGATAGCTGCTTGTGCACATAGTCCGCGTCGATCACGATTACGTCACCCTTGCGGTCTTCGGCATCGAAGCTGATATCTTCCAGCAGCTTTTCCATAACCGTTTGCAGCCGCCGTGCACCGATATTTTCAACGGTCGAATTCACGTCCACCGCAATGCGCGCGATGGCATCAATCGCATCATCGCTAAACTCGAGCGTGACTTCTTCAGTCGCCAGTAACGCCGTATATTGCTGCGGCAAATTGGCGCGGGTTTCCGAAAGGATACGGACGAAATCGGCATGTTCCAATGCGCGCAACTCAACACGGATGGGCAGACGGCCCTGTAGTTCAGGCAGCATGTCGCTAGGCTTTGAAATGTGGAACGCGCCTGATGCGATAAACAGCACATGGTCGGTTTTCATGGGGCCATATTTGGTCGCCACTGTCGTGCCTTCGATCAATGGCAGCAGGTCGCGCTGGACGCCTTCACGGCTAACGGATCCTCCGCGCACATCCGACACGGCAATCTTGTCGATCTCGTCCAGAAAGACGATTCCATTGGCTTCCGCGTCCGCCAAAGCTGCGCGGTTGACGTCGTCTTGGTCAAGACGCTTTTCGGATTCTTCCTCGACCAGCTTGTTCCAAGCGTCGGGGACCTTCATTTTGCGGCGTTTCAGATTGTCTTTGCCAAAGGCTTTGCCCATCATTTCGCCAAGGTTGATCATGCCGACATTGCCGCCCAGGCCTGGAATTTCCATCGGCGTGGTTGGGCTGTCAGATACTTCAATCTCGATTTCGACATCGTCCATGTGGCGATCACGAATGCGCTGGCGAAATGCTTCGCGCGTGGCTTCGCTCGCAGTATCGCCCGCCAACGGCTTCAGAATGCGTTCCATCGCGGCGGCTTCGGCGGCCTCACGCACATGTTCGCGGCGGCGTTCTTTCTCAAGACGGACGGCCTCTTCAGCTAGGTCACGGGCGATCTGCTCAACGTCTCGACCAACATAGCCAACTTCGGTGAACTTGGTCGCTTCGACCTTGATAAACGGTGCATCCGCAAGCTTGGCGAGACGGCGCGAAATTTCGGTCTTGCCGCAGCCCGTGGGGCCAATCATCAGGATGTTTTTTGGCGTCACTTCATCGCGTAAATCCGCGCCGAGACGCTGGCGGCGCCAGCGATTGCGCAGCGCCACCGCGACCGCACGTTTCGCGTCGGCCTGGCCAATAATATGTTCGTCAAGAGCAGCCACAATGGCTTTAGGTGTGAGAGCGTTTTTCATTACTGCCTAGATGGGAAGTTGCTGGAACCGTTCAAGTGACGCGCAGGTTATGCGGCGCTATCCAACGTCTCAACGGTCAGTTGATCGTTGGTGTACACGCAGATTTCAGCAGCGATTTTCATGGCGTGACGTGCCATTTTTTCGGCATCTGCCTCATAATCCGCCAGCGCCCGTGCCGCTGACAATGCGTAATTGCCGCCAGACCCAATCGCAGCGATGCCATCATTGGGTTCAAGCACATCGCCATTGCCAGTGAGGATCAATGTCACGTCTTTGTCAGCGACAATCATCATCGCTTCCAAATTGCGCAGATATTTGTCGGTGCGCCAATCTTTGGCCAATTCCACCGCAGCGCGCATCAATTGACCGCGATGCTGCTCCAGCTTGCGCTCAAGTCGTTCAAACAGTGTGAACGCATCGGCGGTCGCGCCGGCAAAGCCACCAATGACGGATCCGTCATGCAGCTGACGGACCTTCTTGGCATTGGGCTTCATGACCGTTTGACCCATGGAGACTTGGCCATCACCAGCGATGACGACTTTGCCGTTTTTGCGCACAGACAATATGGTGGTGCCGTACCAAGTGGACGGATTTCCGTGAGAGTGATTTTCCATTTTTTGGATATGGGTCGATTGACGCCAAAGCGCAAGAGAGGGCTTAGGCGCTTTGAATATCTGTCAGGCGGCGTTCCCATGCGAGCGCGTGTTGAACGATTTGGTCCAGATTGTCGTAGCGCGGTTCCCATCCAAAGCGATCCTTGATCGCTTTATTGTCAGAAATCAGCGAGTCAGGATCTCCAGCGCGTCGACCTTCCATTTTGCGGTCCAATTTCTTGTTGGTCACGCGGTCGACAGCATCAAGGACCTGCATCACCGAATAGCCATGGCCGTATCCGCAATTGAGCGTGTGGCTGCGCGCGGGATCCGCGATAAGTGCCTCAAGCGCGATGACGTGCGCCGCAGCAAGGTCGCTGACATGGATGTAATCGCGAACGCCAGTCCCGTCTTCGGTCGCATAGTCAGTGCCGAAAACGCTCACGCTTTCCCGCTTGCCGAGGGCAGCCTCAACCGCGATTTTTAGCAAATGTGTCGCGCCGACAGTGGACTGGCCTGTGCGCGCAAGTGGATCTGCGCCTGCGACATTGAAGTAACGCAGCGCGCAATAGTTGAAATCATGTGCCGCCGCGACATCGCGCAGCATCATTTCAGTCATCAATTTCGATGTTCCGTACGGATTGATGGGTTTGGTCGCCATATCTTCGCGCACCGGGCTGGTTTCGGGGATGCCATATGTGGCCGCGGTCGACGAAAAAATCATATGTTTGACGCCGGATGAAACGGCCGTCTCAATCAAACTGCGGCTTTTGGCAGTGTTGTTGTTGTAATATTTTAGCGGGTTCTCAACAGATTCCGGCACAACCACCGATCCCGCAAAGTGCATGATCGCGTCGATATGTTCATCACGAATGATGCTTTCGACCAGCTCTGAATCGCTGATGTCTCCATGGAAGAATCCGGCGTCTTCAGCCACGGCCCAACGGAAGCCAGTTACCAGATTATCGATAACAATAGGGCGATGACCCGCGTCGATTAAAGCGAGCACGGCGTGGCTGCCAATATATCCAGCGCCTCCAGTCACCAAGACGTTGAGCTTTTGTACCATGGTCGCATTTCCCGTTATTGCTATTGCCGACACGCCCGGAGTCCGTGCTATTCGTTAATGTGTCTCTATTTTCCGGACTGTTGCATTTTTCATTCAATACTGCGAACCATTTTGGATGGCCATGTTTCTTCAAAATCATGTTGCGGTTGGTTGCGGTAACGGCGGTATTCCTTGCGCGTAGCGGTGCACCAGATGACGAGCGGTGTTTTGCCAGCGACGAACGTTTCTGAGATGATCGGGGCGATCGAAGCGGCTGCGCTCGGCGGGGCCGTCATGTATTTTGCGCCCGAAATGTCGATAATGATTAACCGAAGGCGTGACGAAGCGCGGTTGTACATATGTGAAGAGGCGCAGACCGAATCGATTGGGCGGATCGCTGAAGTTGCATCTCGCAATAAGATATGGGTTCACTTGGGATCTATTCCGGTTGTGCATGGTGCCGGACCACAACTCGCAAACCGCAGCATCGTCATCTCGGCCAATGGCGAAATTATCGCGCGCTATGATAAAATCCATTTGTTTGATGTGGATTTGAAATCCGGCGAAAGTTGGCGCGAGTCTTCTGCCTATGTCGGCGGGGAAAACCCCGTAATCGTGGACACGCCATTGGGACGAATGGGGCTAGCGGTTTGTTACGATATGCGTTTTCCAGACTTGTTCAGCGCTTATGCAAAAGCGGGCGTCGATATCATCACACTGCCGTCGGCATTTACAGTGCCCACAGGCGTGGCGCACTGGCACGCGTTGCTTCGGGCACGGGCGATTGAAAGCGAATGTTTTGTGATTGCAGCAGCGCAATGCGGGGCACATGAAGATGGCCGTGAGACGTACGGCCATTCTCTTGTGGTCGATCCTTGGGGAGAGGTCGTCCTTGATATGGGAACCACCCCCGGACTCGCTTTTGTTGATTTGAATCTTGATAAGATCGCGGAAGTTCGGCAGCAAATTCCCGTGCATCAAAACCGCCGCGCAATCGCTGAGCCTAGATTTTGTGAATAGAATGACCGCGAGCATTTCGGAATGAGCAGCTTTACCCTGATGAATTGGCAAGACCATTTTTGGACAGCTTTGTCCGCGGCGTCGGCATTACTGGTGCTGATTAGCAGTGTTGCGGACCGGCGGCGCCATAAACGGACAAAACTTGATCAAGTCGGTATAATGCCCTGGACCGGCATTACAGTATTTTCCGTGCTGATGACTGTATTGGCCGCGGCGTTGGCGATTAAAGGGCTTTAGGTCCTGACCCTAGCCGAGGCACGCCTCAAGGAATGGCTGGTCAAATCCGAACTGCCGTGCCTTTTCCAGCGTATAGGGACGAACGCCACCCGCGACCCACTCTCCGTGGATTTTGCCGTCAGAATCTTCATCGCGATATTCAAATTTAAACAGATCCTGCGTGACAATGACGTCGCCTTCCATCCCGATTACCTCGGTAATCTGGGTGGTGCGACGTGAACCATCGCGCAGACGCTTCACCTGAACGATAAGGTCGACCGATTCCGCAATTTGGCGCGAAATGGCTTCTTTGGGTATTTTGATGTCGCCCATCATGATCATATTTTCCATACGACCCAAGCATTCGCGCGGGTTGTTGGCGTGGAGCGTACACATGGATCCATCATGACCGGTGTTCATTGCGGCGAGGAGGTCGAAACACTCCGCTCCACGAATTTCGCCCAAGATGATCCGGTCAGGGCGCATACGCAGCGCGTTCTTCACAAGGTCACCGATGGTAATAGCGCCATCACCTTCCAAGTTCGGAGGGCGCGTTTCAAGCGGGAGCCAATGCGGCTGTTGAAGCCGAAGTTCGGCAGCATCTTCAATCGTCAAAACGCGCTCACCTGGGTCAATCATTTTGGACAAAGCGTTCAGCATTGTCGTTTTGCCGGAACCCGTACCGCCTGAAATGACGATATTCATCCGGCTTGCCCCAGCAATCTTCAATGCCGTTGCCATAGGTTCGCTCATCGAACCAAAGCCCTTCAACATGTCGATTGTGATTGGCTTTTCGGAAAATTTACGAATGGAAATGGCTGTGCCGCGCAGTGATAACGGGGGAACAATGACGTTCACGCGGCTACCGTCTTTCAATCGGGCGTCAGCCAAAGGTGTGGTCTGGTCAACGCGGCGACCGACTTGGTTCACGATGCGCTGTGCGATCTGGAACAAATGCTCTTCGTCACGAAACTGGATCGGCGCAATCTGCAGCTTTCCCTTTTTTTCGATATAGGTCTGCAACGGGCCATTGACCATGATATCGGTAATGTCCGGATCGCTGAGCAGCTCTTCAAGCGGACCGAAGCCGAGCAGTTCGTCGACGAGCACTTTTTCCAAAGCAAATTGTTCGCGGCGGTTCAGCGTCAGCTTGAGTTCGGCCAGCACTTCAAGAATGATCGGGCGGAACTCTTCGGTCAGCTCTTCTTTATTCAGCGATGCCGCCGCTTCGGGGTCCACACGCTCCAATAGGCGCGGGAGAACCTGTTCTTTGATTTTGTGTACCGAAGCTTCAAAGCCTTGGGGCCCTTCATCGACTGGTGCCGCGTTGTTTGCGCGGTCTGACAAGCGCGACATGGCTTCCTGCATGGCGGTTTGTGGCCCGCCGTTATTGCCGCCGGTTAAATTTGCCGATTCAATGGGTGGAAATTGTTCGCCACCGCCCGTCGTTGGCGCGTCATCTGGCTGTTGCGCAATCGAGGGCCCACCGCCGGTCATGGGGCGCGCCACGCCAAATGATGAGCGCCCTAAAGACAAACCCGGTTTTTTCCCAAATGCGCTCACGTCATCCCGCTCCGATATTCTATGGACTAAGGATTTCTGGCTACCGACAAATGGTAAATAAATCGGTAACAGTTTGCTTTTATTGGGTTGCCCGACAAAGATTTCTGCCGCTTTGCATTCCCGGCAAACACTTTTAAGGGGGGCATGGTAATCGAGGGAAATCCAGTGCCTGCATCGTCGGCCCGATCGGGTCTTTTATATGCCGTTTGCGGCTTTGCTCTGTTGTCATTGGGCGATGCGGTCATCAAATCGATTGCCGGTGCCTGGCCCGGTACTGCCGTGGCGGCGCTGCGCTATTCGATCGGTGCGCTGGGCTTGGGCACCTTGTTGTACATCAAGGAAGGCAGGCAGGGATTTGCTTTGCCCATGCCCAAAATTCAGATCCTGCGCGGATTTGCCGTGGCCATGGCAACCATCTGTTTCTTTTTGTCGATCTTCGTCATGCCCTTGGCTGAGGCTACGGCAATTGGTTTTACAAGCCCGATGATCACGGCGGTCTTGAGTGCTATTTTTCTGCACGAACGGACGAATGTGACCAAATGGATGGCGACATTTATTGCGTTTGGCGGCGTTCTACTCATCATGCGGCCCAATGTTGCCGAACTGGGTTGGGTTGCTTTGTTGCCGCTCGCAGCGGCCATGTCGATGGCGCTTTTGATGATTGGTAATCGCGCCGTCGCTGGCGCAGGGACACCGATTTTGATGCAATTTCTGGTCGCGTCGCTTGCGGTGCCATTCATCCTGACCGCAGCGATTTTGGGTCATTTTTCGGGCGTTCCGACATTGCACATAGGCATGCCGGACTGGACCATCGTGGCGCGCTGTGCGGTCGTTGCGGTCACCGCAAGCTTTGCGCACTGGCTGATTTTTATGGCAACGACCCGCGCGTCGGCCGCAGAAATCGCGCCGATGACATATGTCCAGTTGTTGATGGCACTCGCGCTCGGCATATTGGTTTTTGGCGATTGGCCAGACATGACATCGCTTGCCGGGTCCGCGATCATTATCGCCAGCGGCCTTCTGTTGTGGCGCAAGTCGCGCGCATAGTTCCACCGCAATCGCCTGCAATATGGGTGCCAATAGCGTCTCTGCAAATTAGGAAAAGACTTGGCCAAAACGGGCTGCTATCGCTCGGCCATGTCAGACCAAAAGCATCTCTATCTCGTCGATGGCTCCGCCTATATTTTCCGGGCCTATCACCGGCTGCCCCCGCTCACCAATAAACATGGCGAACCTGTTGGCGCGGTATATGGCTATACGACCATGCTGTGGAAGCTGGCGGACGACCTCAATCAAGCGGATGGTCCAACACATATGGCTGTTGTCCTCGATAAATCGAGCCAGTCATTCCGCAACCGTATCTATGACCAATATAAGGCGCACAGGCCCGACCCACCGGAGGATTTAAGACCACAATTCCCGATGATCCGGGATGCGACACGGGCGTTTTCTTTGCCGTTGGTCGAAGAGGATGATGTCGAGGCCGACGATATGATCGCAAGCTATGCGCGCGCCGCTTGCGCCGCCGGCTGGCATGTCACCATCGTCAGCAGCGACAAGGACCTAATGCAGTTGGTGGAACCATCTATCGACATGTTCGACACGATGAAAAACGAACGCATTCGCGCCGAGGAAGTATACGAAAAATTTGGTGTTGAACCCGACAGAGTTGGCGATGTGCTGGCGCTGATGGGCGATAGCGTCGACAATGTGCCCGGTGTCCCCGGCGTCGGGCCAAAGACCGCGACGAAGCTTATTCAAGAATTCGGTGACCTCGAAAGTGTCTTGGCCGCCGCGCCTTCGATGAAGCCCTCCAAAATGCGCGATAATTTGATTGAGCATGCGGAAAAGGCGCGTCTGTCGAAAGTGCTGGTGACTTTGAAAGACGACTGCCCGCTGCCCATCGCGATTGAAGACATGACGTTGGGGGCGATTCCCGAAGAGCCACTCGCCGCATTTTTGGAGCATCACGGGTTCAACTCGCTTTTGAAGCGTATCGGACACGTCGCAAATACCGCTGCTGCCAATAAGGCGATTGCCGGCAACCCTAAGGCAGCGAGCAAGGGTGACGCGCCCGTAACCGCGCCCACAGCGGGGACAGCCGCTTTGCCGCCCGCCATGCCCAAAATTGATGTGTCGACATATGAATGCGTCACGGATGTTGCTCGGCTGGACCATTGGATTTCCCGCGCCCGTGAAACAGGGACGTTGGGTTTCGACACCGAAACAGACAGCTTGCAAGCCGCGAGCGCCAATCTTGTGGGCTTCAGCCTAGCGGTCGCACCGGGGGAGGCATGTTATGTCCCGTTGGCACATGGCGGCACAGATATGTTCGCGGAAAAGCCTATTCAGATAGAAATGAACATAGCTTTGCAACGGTTGCGCCCACTGCTTAGCGATCCAAGCGTGCTGAAAATTGGCCAGAATCTGAAATATGACATGTCGGTATTGGCGCGGCATGATGTGCACATAACGCCCTACGATGACACGATGGTCATGAGCTTTGCCTTGGATGCAGGTCGTCAACTGCATGGCATGGATGAGCTCGCCAAAACGCATTTGGGGCATGAATGCATCTCTTATAAAAGCGTCACGGGAACGGGCAAAAGCCAGATTGGGTTTGCCGCAGTACCGCTGTCTGATGCGACCTGTTATGCGGCGGAAGATGCTGATGTAACCCTGCGGTTGTGGCACCACCTAAAGTTACGGATGAGCCCTGAAAAGGCGACCAGCGTCTATGAACTGGTGGACCGCCCACTCGTGCCAGTCCTGTCGCAGATGGAATGCTTAGGCATTAAAGTCGACCGGACGGTGCTGGCGCGATTGTCATCCGAATTCGCGGCGCAAATGGAATTGCTTGAAAAGGAAATTCATGGCCTTGCCGGACAGCCGTTTACGATCGGTAGCCCACAGCAGCTGGGCGAAATCCTGTTTGGAAAAATGGGCTATAAGGGCGGCAAAAAGGGCAAGTCCGGGCAATATTCGACCGATGTGACCGTGCTGGAAGATCTGGCGGGGCAGGGCATCGACATCGCACGCAAGGTTCTCGATTGGCGGCAACTGGCGAAGCTGAAATCAACCTATACCGACAGCCTGCAGCAGCAGATTGATCCCAAAACCGGCCGCGTGCACACAAGCTATAGCCTGGTTGGCGCGCAAACGGGGCGGCTGTCATCGACCGATCCGAACTTGCAAAATATTCCCATTCGTACCGAAACCGGTCGCCAGATCCGTGACGCTTTTGTCGCCGAACCCGGCAATGTGATCCTGTCGGCCGACTATAGCCAGATCGAGCTTCGGCTCGCGGCGCATTTCGCGGATGTAGAGCCGTTGCGCGATGCCTTTGAAAAGGGCGAAGACATTCACGCGCGCACGGCATTGGAACTGTTCGGCGAAGTAAACCGCGACACGCGTGGCCGTGCCAAGACGATCAACTTTTCCATTCTATATGGCATTTCCCGATGGGGTCTTTCAAAGCGTTTGGAATCGACCGCCGACGAAGCGCAGGCGCTTATCGACGCCTATTTCCAACGTTTCCCAGGCATTTCGAATTATATTCAGGAGACGATGGCCACGGTCCGCGAATGCGGGCACTCGACAACATTGTTCGGGCGGAAAACATGGTTTCCGCGCATATCGTCGCCCAACCAGGCAGAACGGCAGGGCAGTGAGCGCGCTGCCATCAATGCGCCGATTCAGGGGACAAGCGCTGACATCATTAAGCGTGCGATGGTGCAAATGGGGCCGGCGTTGAAAGCCGCTGGCTTAGGCCATGTGAGGATGTTGCTTCAGGTGCATGACGAACTTGTGTTCGAACTGCCCGAGGCTGATGTCGCCGCGGCAAGCGACGTCATCCGGGCTATCATGGCAGGCGCGGCCGAACCGTTGGTAAAGCTCACCGTCCCGCTCGGTATCGAAATCGGGACAGGGCCAAGCTGGGGCGCGGCGCACTAAGACGCCGCCGCCCTGTGCCTTCAGCTTTTGTCGTCTTCCTCTTGCTCAAAAGTGACGGCAACGTCGGCATTTGCCGACAACCGGACTGTGCCGTCTTCGACCGTGGCCACCAATCCGCCATCGATATAATGATGGTGCCCTTTATGGCTGCCCTGGCCTGAATCTGTCTTGGTCAGCTTGATGCGGTTGCCATCAATGCCGTCGACAGTGCCAACATGGACGCCATCGGCCCCGATAACTTCTGCATGTTCTTTGATCTGCGATAGGTCGGCCATGCGTAACTCCTTTTGATTGAGCTAAGCTAACGCGCGAAAGCAGTTTTGGGTTCCGGTTACACGCGACCCGCATCATTCCGGCACGAACAGAGATTCAATCAGCGTCTGCTGGATGAAATGACGGTGACACCAGCGACGGGCTGGACGTTCAGGCCCGTTCAGCCGCGATTGCGGGTTTGCACATATGTGCCGAGCAAGCGGACCGAGTTGCAATGAAAGCGCAGCTCATCCAGCGCGCGGTCAACGGCCGGGTCACCCGGCGCGCCTTCAATATCCGCGAAGAATTCGGTCGCGGCAAAGCTTGCGCCGTTTTGATAGCTTTCCAGCTTCGTCATATTGACGCCATTGGTCGCAAAGCCGCCCATCGCTTTGTACAGGGCTGCAGGGACGTTCTTCACTTCAAAGATGAGCGTCGTCATTAATGTGCCCGTCGCCCCGGTGTTGTTAACGGGTTCACGCGACAACACGACAAATCGCGTCGTATTGCTCGCATCATCCTGAACACCGTCGTTGATCGGGACCAAGCCGTACAGCTCAGCGGCGATTGGCGGCGCTATGGCAGCAGCCGACGTGTCATCATTGGCGGCAACAAAAGCAGCCGCAGCGGCCGTGTCTGCATAAGCGACCGGAATAATGCCATGCGAACGCAGATAATGGCGGCATTGGCCAAGTGCCTGCGGGTGGCTCATGGCTGTTTTCAATTCCGCATCGGCGGATTTCGCCATCAGGCAATGGCGGATCGGCATGAAATGTTCGGCGATGATGCTGAGCCCAGATTCCGGCAGAAGAAAATGGATGTCCGCCACGCGGCCGTGCAGTGAATTCTCAATCGGAATAATCGCCCGCGCTGCCGATCCTTCTTTGACGGCGTCAATGGCATCTTCGAACGAGAAACAGGGCAGGGGCAAGCAATCCGCATCATATTCCAACGCGGCAAGATGGGAATTTGCGCCGGGCGCACCTTGAAAGGCAATCGCTTTTGCAGGCTGTTCATGCGCAGCTAAAGTCATGGTTCTGACAAGAGCGAGTGCGGGTGCGGGGTAACTGTTCATATGGCCATCGCGATAGGATAGCCAAACTTATCCGGCAAGTCTGGAATTGGACACTTGCACGGCCTTACTGACACTATTAGAGGGGCCTGAGAATCCGGACGTCAGACCGACGCCGGCTTAAAACCGCATTTCAGGGCTGATAACCAATGGATGATCGTAGTAACACAATTGCAGGCTGGGTTTTGGCAGGCGGCATCGTCGCGCTCGGACTAAGCATCGTCTCGGGCATGTACTTCCATGGTAAAGCGCCTGAAAAAGAAGGTTTCGCGGTTGTAGCGGAAGCTGGCGGCGAATCCGGTGGTGCCGCTGCTGTGCCGATTGCAACATTGCTTGCCACTGCTGATGTTGCAAAGGGCGAAGCGGTTTTCAAAAAATGCGCAGCTTGCCACACCATTGCGCAAGGTGGCGCCAATGGAATTGGTCCAAATCTTTGGGCCTCGATGGGTAAACCGCACGGCCATGTTGCAGGCTTTTCCTATTCGGATGCGCTGAAAAGCATTCCCGGCAACTGGGACTTCGAAGGCATGGACAAATGGCTTGCCAACCCTAAGAAATATGCGCCCGGCACGAAGATGACTTTTGCTGGCTTGGGTAACCCCGAAGAACGCGCAAATTTGATCGCGTATCTCAATGCGCAGGGCTCAAACCTGCCGTTGCCACCGCCACCAGCAGCCGACGCCGCAGCACCTGCTGCTGATGCCGCAACTGGTGAAGCTGCTGCTGCGCCAGCGGCTGATGCCGCAGCGCCTGCAGCGCCTGCACCTGCACCTGCAGCAAAGTAATCAGTTTAAGTCAGTTTGAGACTTCGTAGAAATCGCAGATAGCATTCCATGCTTCTTCTGCGGTTTCTACAAACTGGAAAAGTTCCAGATCACGTGGGCTGATGACGCCCTCGAGCATAAGCTCCTCAAAGTTCACAACACGGTTCCAGAATTCGCGACCAAAGAGCAGGATCGGCATCTTTTTGATCTTGCCGGTTTGGACAAGCGTGAGCAGTTCGAAAAATTCGTCGAACGTTCCAAAGCCACCGGGGAACACCGCGACGGCACGTGCACGCAGCAAGAAGTGCATTTTGCGCAACGCGAAATAGTGGAACTGGAAACTCAATCGCGGCGTCACAAACAGATTTGGCGCCTGCTCATGCGGAAGCACGATATTGAGGCCAACGG
>NZ_JBIICH010000093.1:0-7995 GCF_044239005.1 Sphingorhabdus sp.
GCGCATATTATGCTGCATTCAATGCCATGGATGTTGAAGCTATCTTGGCATGTCTGGATGACAATGTGGCGCATGATATCAATCAAGGGGACCGTGAAACCGGCAAGCTGGCCTTTCGCGCCTTTCTTGGCCGGATGGATCATGCCTATAGCGAACAGCTGCGTGACATTGTCATAATGACCAGCGAAGATGGCAGGCGCGCGGCGGCGGAATTTATCGTCGACGGCATTTACAAGGTGGCTGATGAAGGCTTTCCTGCAGCGCATGGCCAGAACTACAGCTTGCCAGCGGGCGGTTTCTTTGAGGTTGCGGACGGAAAAATCACACGCGTCTCGGTCTATTATAATCTTGCCGACTGGATTGCCCAGGTTTCATGACTTTAGACGTCCGTTCCTTGACGGATCCCGAGGAGCGCTGGGCCGCCATTCCGGCGCTGTCTGATCTGCGGATCCGGGTTTTTCGCAGTTGGCCCTATCTGTATGACGGCAGTGCAGAATATGAAGCCGCTTATATGGCGGAATTTGTGCGCGAACCGGGTTCGGTGCTTGTCGTCGCCCGGGACGGGGACGCAATCATCGGCGCGGCTACGGCGTCTCCATTGGAGGGGCAGAAGCCGGACATCCAGAATCCTTTCCGCGAACAAGGAATGGATGTTACGCAGATATTCTATTTCGGGGAATCCGTTCTGCTACCCGCCTATCAGGGGCAAGGCATTGGACACCAGTTTTTTGATGCGCGTGAAGACGCAGCGCGCGCCGCAGGGGCACGGAAAACTGCCTTTTGTGCGGTGGTCCGCCCGGACGATCATCCGATGCGGCCCGAAACACCACGCGATTTGCATCCGTTCTGGCGTGCCCGCGGCTATGCGCCGGTGCCCGGTTTGACCGGAACGCTCGAATGGCAGGATCTGGGCGATGATTTCGAAAGCGCGCATGCCATGCAATTCTGGATGCGCGACCTGTGACCGCGTCGGTCCGTATAGCGGCAGCCCAATATCCCATCGGGGAACCCGATAGCTTTGCCAGTTGGCAAGGCAAGGTCGGGCAGTGGGTGGGCGATGCCGCCGCGCAAGGCGCACAGCTTTTGGTGTTTCCCGAATATGCGGCGATGGAATTGGCCGCGATCGACAGGTCGACCGCAAGCGATCTGCATGCCTCGTTGCGGGCCGTGGTTGCCCTGGGGCCAAGAATTGACGCCCATTATGCGGATCTCGCCCGGCAATTTGGGGTCGTCCTGCTCGGCGGAACCCGACCCTTTGGCCAAGAAGATGGGCAGGTTGTAAACAGGGCTACGCTCTATATGCCGGACGGGCAAACGGCATATCAGGACAAGATTATGATGACCCGGTTTGAACGTGAATCCTGGGACATTAAGGGTGGAAAAAGCCTGCGGGTTTTTCGGACATCTTTGGGAATGCTGGGCATTTCTACCTGCTATGATATCGAATTCCCGATGATCGCGCGGGCGCAGGCACAAGCTGGCGCACAGGCCATTCTCTGCCCGTCGTGCACCGACAGCTTGCAAGGCTATCACCGCGTTCGGATTGGGGCACAGGCGCGGGCATTGGAAAACCAGATTTTTGTGGCGCAGGCACCGACCGTTGGCATGGCTCCATGGTCGCCGGCGCTCGACGAAAATTATGGTGCGGCAGGGCTGTTCGTTCCGCCTGATGGGGATAGTCCGGACGACGGCGTTGTGGCGATAGGGACCGAAGGGCAGGGGGCGTGGGTCATGGCAGACGCTGATCTGGCGCGCGTGAACCGCTGGCGCACCGAAGGGGCCGTTCGTCCCTTTGCGCATTGGCCCGAACAATATTGCGGCGCAATGGCCAGCGATTTGCCGGTGGAAGTTGTGCCGCTGGATTAACTGTTCGCAAAAACGGGCGGAGCGGTTAGGGGGACTTCTATGCCACAAAATGCCGCCCTTCCACGCCTGCACCTTCTGCTCGCGATTGCAGTGATGGCGGTGTGGGGCACCAATTTTGTCGTCATCAAATTGGCGTTGGCCCATTTGCCGCCTTTGTGGCTTGCGACGCTGCGTTTTACGTGTGCATTTCTGCCAGCGGCATTTTTCTTAAAACGGCCTGCGGTGCCTTTGTCCAATCTGGCAGCTTACGGCATATTGATCGGGGCCGGGCAGTTCGGCCTGCTGTTTTTGGCGATGAAAGGCGATATTACACCGGGCCTCGCTTCGCTGGTCGTCCAGATTCAGGTCTTCTTTACCATTGCCCTATCCATGCGGCTTACGGGGGAGAGGGTGCGCGGATTCCAATGGGCTGCACTAGCGTTAGCGACAAGCGGGCTGGCCGTCATTCTGACCCATTCGGACGGCAGCGCGACGCCATTGGGATTGATGCTCGTCGTAACGGCGGCCTTTTGCTGGTCGAGTGGCAATATCGTTTCGCGCGCCGCGGGTAAGGTCGACATGCTTGCGTATGTGGTCTGGGCCAGCATCTTTGCCGTGCCGCCATTGTTGACCCTCGCCTTGTTATTTGAAGGCCCGTCTGCCTTGATTACGGGCGTGCACGCAGCAACAGCGACGACCTGGGCCGCGGTGGTCTGGCAAGCGGTGGGCAACACGATGTTCGGCTACGGGATTTGGGGATGGCTTTTGGCGCGGCATCCTGCGGCCACTGTTGCACCTATGGCGTTGCTGGTGCCGATATTCGGGATGGGGGCGTCCGCATTATTCTTGCACGAGCCATTACAGAGTTGGAAATTGCTCGCCGCTGCGCTTGTCATGGGCGGATTGGCGTTAAGCCTTTTATGGCCGAGATTTTTTCAACCTATTTCGAAAATCGAATAGACCGGACCCGCGGCGGTTTGTTCGCCGGTGCCGACGGCGATGACATTATTCAGCCAGCTATATCGGCTATCCCCACATTCGAATTTTGCCACGACTGCCAGTGAATATTCGTGCGGCTCCAGCAATGCGCCTTTGCGGAACCGAGACATTGCTTCGGCTTCGGCCAGAAAGCGGCCCTGATAATTGAGGTAAACCAAAGCCCCGTCGTCGGTTTGGAGCGTTAGGCGGACGTCGATTACCATCACGCCATCTTCACGATTGACGACCCAATCATTTCCGCCCGGCAGTACCGTGCCGTTCAGCCGCTCGCCGGCAAAATGGCCGCCGGTGACGGGGGCAATGCGGCGCAGGCCGGCGGGGGTTTGGCCAATGCTGATCATCCCGGCAAAATCAACGGTCAGCGTCATGGTGATGAGGTGGCGGTGCGGTAAATTGTTCATTGCACAGTTGCTACCATGACGGCAGGATGGCGCAAGAGTTATCAGGGAGAGAGTTTTGGACAACATAATTGCGCGCCGTCCAGGCCCATCGGTACAAGAGGTGTTCGACGGCGACCGTAATCCAGCGCCTGCGGTCATGCGCGTGGAATCACCCGCCATTGGGCAAAGCAGTGATGATGTTTCTATTGCGCGTTACTTCGCCAAAGACTGGCATGACCGCGAAGTCGAGCAGGTTTGGCGCAAGACATGGCAACTGGCGTGCAGGCTGGAGCATATCCCGAATATTGGCGACCATATTGTGTATGACATCGTGCATGACTCGCTCATTGTTGTGCGAACAGGCCCGGACGAGATCAAAGCCTATATCAATTCATGCCTGCATCGCGGCACGATGCTCCGCACCGAAGGCGGTTGCGTGAAGCAGTTTCGTTGCCCCTTCCACGGTTGGACTTGGAAGCTGGATGGCGCATTATCTGTCATTCCCGGCCAATGGGATTTCCCGCATGTTGATAAGGACAAGATGCGCCTTCCCGAAGCCCGCGTGGGCACATGGGGCGGCTTTGTTTTTATTAATTTTGATGCCGATGCCGAACCACTTGAAACTTACCTTGAAAATCTACCCGAGCATTTTGCGTCCTTCAATCTGGAAGACCGCTATGTCGCAGCGCATGTTGCCAAGATTATGCCATGCAACTGGAAATTGGCGATGGAGGCTTTTGTCGAGGCATATCATGTGCCGTTCGCGCATGGGCAGGTGCTGAGCTATTATGGGGACAGCAACACCCAATATGATGTTTGGCCCGGTGTGCGCCATGTCAGCCGGATGATCAGCGTGCAGGGCGTCGCCAGCCCATCGAAACCCGCAACGACAGCTGAACAAACCATAGAGGAAATGCGCCGCGACGTGCCCTTTTTTGCGGGCAAGCCCATTGAAGTGGGCGAGGGTGAAACGGCGCGGGGCAAGCTGGCCGAACGTGCGCGTGAGAAGATTTCGCGCTCGATTGGCCGCGACATGTCCGCCCTATCGGATTCGGAATCGCTCGACTTGATCGAATATATGCTTTTTCCCAATATGGTGCCGTGGGGCGGGCAGGCGCTGCCCATCACCTACCGTTTCCGCCCGAACGGCGACGATCCGGAAAGCTCCATCATGGAAATCATGTTCCTGTTTTCCAAAGCCCCCGATGGATCGCATCCGGAACCCGCAAAAATGACGATGCTGGGACTGGATCAGAAATGGGCTGACGCACCGGAGCTTGGTTCGGCTGCAATGGTCGCTGATCAGGACACCGACAATCTGAAGCGGATCCAAAAAGGTCTGCGCGCGTCGAAGAAACCGGGTGTGACATTGGCGCGCTATCAGGAAAGCCGTATCCGCCATTACCACGAAACGCTGGATGCATATATGGCGCGGTAGCGCATTTGAACAAACAGGCATGTTCCGCTAATGGCTCAGCCTTGGGGGAGCATTCATGCCATTAGCATTCACCGTTTATGACTGGGGCATATTGCTTGCCTATGTCGCATTGCTGGCAATTGCCGGCTATCAGGCGACACGGCGGACCAAAACGGCGGATGACTATTTTCTCGCCGGGCATCATGCGCCGGTCTGGCTGGTTGCGGTGTCCGTTCTGTCGACGATGCAGTCGGCGGCAACATTTCTCGGCGCCCCCGATAACAGCTATCGCGGTGATTACAGCTATCTCACAAGCAACTTCGCCGCGATCATCGCTGCCTTTATCGTCGCACGTTTCCTGATCCCGCGTTTCTACGCAATCGGTGCGACCACGGTATATGAATTGCTGGAAACCCGTTTCGACGCGACGGCAAGACGCGCGGCGGCGGGGATGTATCTCGTCGGCCGGATTTTGGCGAGCGGCGCGCGGCTGTATCTTGCCGCTATTGCGGTTTCGATGATCATCTTCCTTGATGTCGAGCCGCAACATATCGTTATCGCGTCGGCGGTCCTTGTCGTTTTCGGTGTTGTGTTCACACTGTTCGGCGGGCTGAATGCTGTGATCTGGAGCGACCTGGTGCAGGTCGTGCTCTACCTTGGTGGTGCATTGCTGGTGCTTATCTTTCTGCTGGTGAAAATTCCCGCACCTGCTCCGGAAATTTGGGACGCGCTTCAATCTGCACCCGACGGAATGGACAAGCTGCGTTTGTTTGACTGGTCGTTCGACTTTACCAAGCCGTTTACCGTTTGGGCGATCCTGACCGGGCTGGTGCTGCTCAATATCGGCAATACTGGGCTCGATCAGGACACGACGCAGCGCTTTTTGGCATGCGAAAATGCACAATCGGGCAAGCGCGCTTTGTATGCGAGCATGTGGGCGGCAATCCCCGTGGTGGCTTTATTCATGGCAATAGGATCGCTGCTCCACATCTTCTACAACCGCCCCGACCTGATGGGCGTGAGCGTTGGCGCTACCAACGCGTTCGCGGGCGAAAAAATCACGGTCTTCATGTCGTTCATTCTGTCTGAAATCCCACCCGGCTTGCGCGGGCTGGTAACCGTGGGCGTTATCGCAGCGGCGGCGATCAATTCCGGATTAATCTCAATGTCTGCGGTGGTCGTGAACGATTTTTACCGGCCCTGGCTGGAACGGCGTGGCGCACCATCCAGCGAGCAGCATTATGTCAACGCCGGACGCACGGCGATGATATTGCTCGCCTGTGCGCTGTTTGCGATGTCGATACTGTGTTTCTATTGGCAGCATTACAGCGACACGCCTTTGCTAGAATTTGTCCTCGGCGTCATGGTCTTTGCCTATTCGGGCTTGCTGGGCGTCTATGGTACCGTGGTGTTTACGAAGCGTGGGGCGACATGGTCGGTGATCGCCGCCCTGCTGGCTGGTTTTGTCACGATCTTGCTGCAACAGCATTATGTCGTGGATAGCCTTGGGCTGCCAACCGCGTGGAAGGCGCTGGCCTTCCCATGGCAGCTATGTATCGGGACGGCAGTCGCCTTTGCTGTTTGCTGCGCCGGTCGTGATATCAAGGATAAATCAGATACCTCGCCCGTAGCTGCCTAAAGGCGTCAAGCCCCGGCTGCCACTCAGCCTCAATCTCGCTGACGGCTTTTCCGTCCAAAATGCCTTTACGGACCGTGTCGGTTCCTGCCAGCTGGTCGAAAAAGCTTGGGGAGCCGGCGCGGAATTCAAACTTGTCTGGGTACATGCCGTGGACCGCCTTCACCAAAGCGATTCCGGTGCGGAATGGCTGGAATGTCGTGCTGTTGGTGGGGATGACCCACACGCCGTGACACGGCTGCCCAGCATATTTGGAAAAATCCGGTGTAAAGGAAATGGGCGCGAAAGCGACACCCGGCAATCCCATTGCATTTAATCGTTCCGCCAGTGCCGCGCCATCGATGAAAGGCGCGCCGATATATTCGAAGGGTTTTTCGCTGCCCCGTCCTTCGGAGATGTTGGTGCCCTCAAACAAGGCTGTGCCGGGATATACTTCGGCTGTTCGCGGTGTCCGCATATTGGGTGAGGGCGGCACCCAAGGCAAATCCCAAGCGACATAGGGCGCCAAGTCCCGATTCCAGCCGCGCATGGGAATAACGCGCAAGCGCGTGCGCAGCTTTTCCTCACCGACGAACATCTGCGCGAGCTCACCGAACGTCATTCCGTGACGTACCGGCATGGCAAAGCTTCCAACAAAAGAGGCAAATGCGGGTTCGAGGACTGGCCCCTCTATCATCACCCCGCCTAGCGGGTTGGGACGATCCAGCACGATCACCTCGGCTCCGGATTTCTCTGCGGCGCGCAGCATGAACAGCAATGTCGAGGAATATGTATAAAAACGCGTGCCGACGTCCTGCAGATCGACCAGCACAATATCAATGCCGTGCATCATCTTGTCAGTCGGCATCTTGGTTTCGCCGTAGAGGCTGTGGACGGGCAAACCGGATTTGGGATCGATGCCCGAGGCCACCTTTTCACCGGCTTGGGCCTCTCCACGCACGCCATGTTCCGGGCTAAACAGCGCGACAAGATTGATGGCGGGATGCGCGCGCAACAGATCGACGTCGCTGACGCCCTTGCGATCAACGCCGGTTTGGTTGGTCAACAGTGCGACCCGCTTTCCCTTGAGCAGCGCCAGTTGGTCGGAAAGCAAAGCTTCGATCCCGGGGGTGATATGCCTGATGGGAATGGCGATCGATTTGATGGGGGTTGGAGCTTTTGGCTGAATCGGATCAGCCGCAACGGCGGCCAGTGGAAACAGCGCAATGACAAAGGTCAAAAATATTCGCATCATGAAAGGCTATTGGATAACGGCACCCGCCGCAAAGAAAAAGGGCCGGAGGTTTCCCTCCAGCCCTTTTGATATTCGTTTGATGTCGTGGCTTAAGCGCCAGCGACGTCCGCCAGATTGATCTTGAGGCCTGGGCCCATTGACGAGCTGACCGCAACGCGGCGGACATATTTGCCCTTTGATCCGCTTGGCTTGTTCTTGATGACGGCGTCGATCAACGCGTCGAAGTTCTTGCGCAGGTCAGCGTCAGAGAAGCTCTTCTTGCCGATGCCGCTGTGGATGATGCCCTGCTTTTCAACGCGGAACTCAACCTGACCAGCCTTTGCAGCCTTTACAGCTTCAGCAACGTCCATGGTGACTGTACCGAGCTTCGGGTTTGGCATCAGGCCCTTTGGACCCAAGGTCTTACCCAAGCGGCCAACGATGCCCATCATGTCCGGCGTTGCGATAACGCGGTCATAATCAAGGTTACCGGCCAACATGTCTT
>NZ_JBIICH010000011.1:0-31144 GCF_044239005.1 Sphingorhabdus sp.
GGCGAAAAGTGCCGTGAAACCGCCAATTATCGGATAGCTAATGCTACGCGGTCGCAGGTCCGGCGCTGATAATATTTCGGGCAAAGGTCAGGCACTGGCCGCATTTCGGTTTGCGACCAAGGCGCGCGTACACATCGTTCGGACGCTCAGAACCGCAACGCACCGCAGCGCGCAGGTCTTTTTCCCGGATGGCATTACACACGCAAACGACCATGAAACATCTCCTAAGAGGCGTTCATAGTGTTAATGCGAATTGATTGCAATAGCATTAACGACGCATCGGCTGCATCTGCCCGCGGGCGAGGCTGCGCCACAACCACTCCAACGGGCCATAGCGATGTTTTGTCAGCCATGGTTGCGACCATGACAGCATCACCGCCCACATCGTCAGCACATATGCCCACAGACCAAGACGGCTAACTTCGCCGAACAGGCCAAAACCATAGCCGTAGAAAAGGGTCGTCATGATGATGCTGGTACCAAGATAATTGGTAAAGGCCGCGCGTCCGGCGGCGGCGACACGCGACATCAGCGGACTGCCGCCAAAACGTGCAATGAGCAAAATCAGCACCGCCGCATATCCGATGGTCAGCATGAGGCGCGGTATCGCCCCCCAAAAGAAGATAATCGCGAGTGCCGTAACCGCGTCATATTGGCTGACGATCATCCACAGCGCGAGCAGGCCAGTCGCGATCAGACCAGCCGGCACCAACCGCCATGCCCAGCGGCGGTAATCCGCGGGCGACCAAAGACCCAAAATGAACCCGCTTTTGTTCATGGCCATGCCGATCATCATCAGCGGCAGCGTTTCGGCAATCGACATGAACATCATGCCAAACAAAGCCGGCCAATCGGCGAGCTTGTCCGCGACAATCTGTAGATATGGGCCGCGGTGCAGATCGACCTGCGCCGGGATATCAAAGCTGAAATCAGGGCTCGATTTCACGTCATTATATTGCCGCACCAAATCCGCCGACGCGTCGGGCTGGGTCGCCAGATATTGCAGGATTTGCAATCCGCCAAATTGCAGCCCCCAAAAGACAAGGCCGACGCTAAAGATAATCAACGCCCATTTGACCAAACGCACGGGCGCCCAGTCGCGGAACAGAAAAGCGACCATCCCGGCCATGGCGTACAGGAACAATATGTCGCCAAACCAAATGAAGAAATAATGCACGAGGCCGAAGACCGCGAGCCACGCCATGCGCCGATAGTGCACATGCGCCGCGCTTTCGCCTTTGGACGACGCGCGCTCCGTTATCAAAATCAGGCTCGCACCGAACAGCAGCGAGAACAGCCCGCGCATTTTGCCGTCGATGAACACAAAGGAAAACAGCCACGCCATCCGGTCGGCAAAGGTTTCACCGCCATAGGCCGCAGGGGTGATATAGGCCCATTCGGGCATCGCAAAGCCGATGATATTCATCGCCAATATGCCCATCACCGCAAAGCCGCGCATGGCGTCCAGCGTGATGTATCTGCTTTCCGATGTCTGCATGGCATTCCCCTGTGTTATTTGATTAATACAGAAGTCCGCGAAACCCGTCCAGCGCGTTAAGCTTTTGTTATTGACATGAATGTAGGTAGCAAATATCCCTATCGCATAATTAGCTTTGGATTCGCCATGACCGAACTGTATTTCTCGCATCCTGATCGCCCCCCTGCAAAGATTCAGCCGCTGAAAGCGTGGCGTCATTTTCGTAAGCTGATCGCAAATAAAGAAGACACAGAGCAGGTGTTTCACATCATTGCGGCGCTCAGCGGTCGCAAGTTCGGCGAAATGGCGCGGAAGTTTTGGGAAACACCCAAGGGCAAGGCATTGCTCGAAAGCAATGAGCGCCTCATCGACATGCTCGATGACCATGATAGCATCAAAAAGCTGCCAGCCGGCACCGTTGGCCGTGCCTATGTCGAGTTCATGGAGCGCGAAGGTTTGAGCGCGGCGGGTCTTGAGGCCGAATATGCCCAATTCCGGACATCCTATCCCGATTTTGGCGATGTGGTTGAACGTTATGGCGACCGCTTGCGCGATACCCATGACATGCTGCACATCCTAACGGGATATGGCCGTGACGCGCTGGGTGAACAATGCGTGCTTGGTTTTACCTATGCGCAAAACCACAATCTGGGCGTCGGCTTCATTGCCTATGCCGGCGGACTGGAACTGAAATATCGCGTCGCGAAATCTGCGCCGATTATGAAAGCCGTCCACGAAGGCTATCGTATCGGCAAAGCGGCGAAGAACATCGTTCAGGAAGATATCGCCGCTTTGTTACGCGAGCCTTTGGCCGACGCACGTAAGCGTTTGGGCATCGCAGAGCCAGTGACCTACAAAGCCGCGCATGCAGCGATGCGTTCAGGCGGTATTGATCCGTATAATCTGCTGGCACCTGCCGTTTAACAACAGGCGAACGGTTGTGACGGATCGGTGCTTTCGGGCCCAGTCGACGTTATCTGTGTGTTTTAACTCTGCGTCCTCTGCGCCTCTGCGTGAATCCATTTTGCACGCAGAGGCGCAGAGGACGCAGAGATGCGCGATGAAATTGGCCGAATGCACGCCGCCGATTGGCGTTAAGCTTTAGGCTTCCATCCAGTCCTTAAAGAAGCTTTCGTGGGCGGTGCGGAGGTCGGCTATTTCGACCTCGAAACCGGGGCCCTTCACCGACGTTCCGCCAACCGTACCGATCCGCGTCATCGGAATGCCTGCGGCCTGTATTTGGTCCGCAGCGGCGCTGGTCACAACATAGCGCGCCTGATCTTCGCCAAATGCGGTGAAGGCATCGCCAATTTCTTCCAGCGCAATTCCCTTGCCGCTGGCCAACGCCATTTCGGTCAAGGCCACAAGCAAACCACCGTCGGCAACGTCATGCACCGCATTGACCTTGCCGTCTTGAATCAGCTGGCGGACAAATTCGGCGTGCGCGCGTTCTTGGCCAAGGTCGACCGATGGCGCGGCGCCGTCTTCGCGGCCATGCAGTTCACGCAGCCATAATGACTGGCCCAGATGCCCATTATTGTGGCCAATGACGAAAATGCCGTCGCCGTCGGTTTTGAACCCAATCGTCGCCATTTTGCCGACGTCTTCAAGCACACCCACGCCGCCAATGGCTGGCGTCGGCAAAATCGCGCTGCCACCGCCGGTTGCCTTACTTTCGTTGTAGAGCGAGACATTGCCCGACACGATTGGGTAATCGAGCGCGCGGCAGGCGTCGCCCATCCCTTCGAGGCAGCCGACGATTTGCGCCATGATTTCTGGCCGCTGCGGGTTGGCGAAATTGAGGCAGTTGGTAATCGCAAGCGGCGTTGCGCCGACGGCGCTGATGTTGCGATAGGTTTCTGCAACCGCTTGCTTGCCGCCTTCATAGGGGTCGGCATAGCAATAACGCGGGGTGCAATCGGTGCTCATCGCCAGCGCGCGGTTGGTGCCATGGATGCGCACGACGGCTGCATCGCCGCCCGAAAGCTGCGCCGTGTCACCGCCGACCTGGCTATCATATTGCTGCCAAATCCACGCGCGGCTGGCGATATCAGGGCTTGCCATCAGCTTGAGCAAATCGGCGCCTAGGTCTTTGCTGGCGGGAACATCGCCAAGCGGCTGGACATTGGCCCATGCCTTATATTCTTCCTTCGACGCCGCGGGGCGGTCGTACAAAGGCGCGTCTTCGGCCAATGGTCCAAGCGGAATGTCGCAGACGACTTCGCCCTTCCACGTCAGCACCATATGACCGGTGTCGGTCACTTCGCCGATAACCGCGAAATCGAGTTCCCATTTGTCGAAAATGGCCTTCGCAAATTCCTCACGGCCGGGCTTGAGCACCATGAGCATGCGCTCCTGGCTTTCCGACAGCATCATTTCATACGGCGTCATGCCCTCTTCGCGGCATGGCACCTTGTCCATGTCGAGGATGATGCCGGCCTTGCCATTGGTCGCCATTTCGACGCTTGAGCTGGTCAGGCCAGCCGCGCCCATATCCTGAATCGCGACAATCGCGTCCGACGCCATGAGTTCAAGGCATGCCTCAATCAGCAGCTTTTCAGTGAACGGATCGCCGACCTGAACCGTCGGGCGTTTTTCTTCAATGTCTGCGCCAAAATCCGCCGATGCCATGGTCGCGCCATGAATACCGTCGCGGCCTGTTTTGGACCCGACATAGACGATCGGATTGCCAAGGCCGGTTGCGGCCGAATAGAAAATCTTGTCCTGATCCGCGACGCCAACGGTCATGGCGTTGACGAGGATGTTGCCGTCATAAGCCGGGTGGAAATTGGTTTCGCCGCCCACGGTGGGCACGCCAACACAATTGCCATAGCCGCCAATGCCCGCAACCACGCCCTGCACGAGATGCTTCATCTTGGGATGGTCGGGGCGTCCGAAGCGCAGGGCGTTCATATTCGCCACAGGGCGCGCGCCCATTGTGAAGACGTCGCGCAAGATACCGCCAACGCCCGTCGCTGCACCCTGATAGGGTTCGATATATGACGGGTGGTTGTGCGATTCCATTTTGAAGATCGCGGCAAGCTTGCTGCCGTTCGGGCCTTCGCCAATGTCGATTACGCCGGCATTCTCACCGGGGCCGCAAATGACCCACGGTGCCTCGGTCGGCAGTTTCTTCAAATGGATGCGTGACGATTTGTAGGAACAATGTTCCGACCACATCACCGAAAATATGCCGAGTTCGACCATGTTGGGCACACGGCCCATGGCGTGCAAAATGCGCGCATATTCTTCTTCATTGAGACCATGGTCGGCGACGATTTGGGGCGTGATTTCAGACATGAAACGGCCTTAGCGACGCGGCGATTTTTGTGCCACATAAAATAAATGGGCGCTGGTATTGCTACCAGCGCCCACTGCGTCTGATTTTGGAAGTCCTTGGCCACTAGGGCCATTCTTTCCGCTTTCTGACGTCCGGTTCCCCAATCTGACCCGAAAGTCTTTTCAGTTCACCTTGGTACCTTGGGTATCCTATCTGGCGTTGCTTTTCTTGCGATCGGCCGCACATGATATTCGTTGTCTTCGTACCCACCGCCTCTGCCACATTCCCGGTCTTGCGACCGATTGCCTGCTGATTTGGTGATCCTGCATCCACTCTGGTCCGATCTGCTTTCCCGTTTCCGGTTCCACTTTGCGTCTCAGCCTGTCTGCCTGATGATTTGAAGGTCTCATGCTTTTCGAGTCGCACAAAGCAGTAAAAGGCGAGTTATCCACAGGCAGGCCAGTTCGCGGTGGACAATATGGAGAACAACTTTGCGGGTGAAACAGAAACGGCCTCCACGCAGTGCATGGAGGCCGTAATATTGTCCGGGGGCGAGGGAGAGAGGAGGAGGAGAGCCGCCCGGTCAATCTGTATGTCGGCAATTGCTTGCCGTTGAGGCGCAAATAGGGGCGGCGCGTTTATGCTGCAATTGCGAAAAGAATAGGGTGAGTTGCACGTTTTGCAACTCACCCTAATTTCCTTAGAAATGCGTCAAATGCATTCGAATGTACGGATGAAAAAAGCCGTTAAGGCGCAATTCCATTACCGGGAAGCGATGCGTTGACGATGCCGCCGTCGCACGCAATTGTTTCCCCAACGATATAATCGCCCGCACGCGCCGCCAAGAAAATCGCGAGTCCCGCCATGTCTTCGGGTGTTCCGATGCGCGGGAACGGGATATTTTTGCCGACAGCATCGGCATGGTCACGCGCCGCTTTGTTCATGTCCGACTGGAACGCGCCCGGCGCAATGCCCGACACAAGGATGTTGTCCTTGACCAGCTCGGCAGCCAAACGGCGGGTCAGGTGAATGACCGCAGCCTTTGATGCCTGATAGCTGTAGGTTTGCCATGGGTTGATGCGCAGGCCGTCAATCGACGCGATGTTGATGACCTTGCCGGGCCGATCAAATGTCGCGGCCGCTTTCAACTGCGGATGCAAAGCTTGCGTCAGGAAGAACAAGGATTTGACGTTCAGGTCCATCACGCGGTCCCAGCCGGCTTCGGGGAATTGGCCAAAGTCGGCGCCCCATGCCGCACCTGCATTGTTCACCAAAATGTCGACCTTTTCCTCACGCTCGGCAATTTGTGCCGCGAGTGAAAGGCAACCGTCAACGGTCGACAGATCGCACGGCAGGCCAATAACCTGATTGCCAAATTCGGCAACGGTCTCTTCGATTTGGTCAACCTTGCGCGCGCTGATGTACACGCGTGCCGCGCCCGCTTTCAAATAGCCCTCGACAATCATCTTGCCGATTCCGCGCGATCCGCCGGTGACCAGGGCCACGCGGCCATTGAGGTTGAATAAAGTTTGAATGTCCATTTTCGGTGTCCTTTTAATAACCGTTCATCGTCGCCACGCGGTCTGCGTGATAATATGCATCGCCGAAAAATTCATTCAGCCCGCGGTCGCGCTTCATATAAAGGCCGATGTCATATTCATCGGTCATGCCAATGCCGCCATGCATTTGCACGCCTTCGCGTACCGCAAGATTGCATGCAAGGCCTGCTTTCGCCTTGGCGGCGGCAACATATAGCTCCGCCTTGGCATGGCCTTCATCCATCAATGATTGCGCCTTCAGCACAATCGAACGCGCGCCTTCCATTTCACCATAAAGATGCGCGGCGCGGTGTTGCAGCGCTTGGAACTCGCCGATGACGCGGTCGAACTGCTTGCGGGTTTTCAGATAATCGAAGGTCATGTCCATTGCGCCTGTACCCACGCCAACCATTTCGGCGGCTGCACCAACGCGGCCCGCGTCGAGCATCTTGGAAAGCACAGCCCAGCCGCCGTCAACGTCACCAATGACAGCGTCGGCATTCACCTGAACACCGTCGAGCTTCACATGCGCGGCCATTGCGGAATCGACCAAACGTGCCGCCTCCATCGACAGGCCCGCCGCGTCCTTGTCGACGGCGAACAATGTCAGGCCGTCGGTCTCTCCCACCGCGCCAGCGGTCCGTGCGGCGACGATCAGCATGTCCGAAGACGTGCCTTGCACAACAAATTGCTTGTGTCCGGTCAGTTTAAAACCATTGCCACTGCGTTCGGCGACGCAGGCAATTTTTTCGGGCCGGTGCTTTACGCCTTCTTCAATCGCAATGCCGATAACCGTTTCGCCCGCCAAAATGCCGGGGAACCAGCGGTCACGCATCGCTTTGTCAGCCAGCTTCAACGCTTCAACGGCGGCAACCGATGTCGTCAGAAATGGCGAAGGCGAAAGGTTACGGCCAATTTCTTCCAGCACGATTCCAGCCTCAATCTGGCCCATGCCCATGCCACCTTCAGCCTCGGGAATAAGGATGCCGGTGAAGCCCATTTCGGCAAACTGCTTCCACAGGCCGTGGCTAAAACCATCCTTGCAACCCATGTCGCGAAATTTGCGGAAATGGGTGACGGGGGCTTCGCTCGCCATGAAATCACGCGCGCTTTCGCGCAGCATGTTCTGGTCGTCGTTCAATGTCATCGCCATGGTCTTAAGCTCCTGGCATTTCGAGGATGCGTTTGGATACGACGTTCAGCATGACTTCGCTGGTGCCGCCTTCAATCGAGTTCGCTTTGGTCCGCAACCAGTTGCGTGCCTTTGACCCGCCGTTGGAACGTTCGCTTTCCCATTCCAGCGCCTGCGTTCCGCCGATCGACATCACCAGTTCGTTGCGCTTTTTATTCAGCTCGGTCCCGACATATTTCATCAGGTTGGAATACGCAGGATGCGCCTTGCCGGTTTTCCATTCGTCCATGAACCGTTCGCCATGCGCACGGAATGTCAGATTTTCGACATCGAACAATGCCATCTGCGCGCGCAGCACGGGTTCTTCCGTCAATACAGCCTTCATCGCCGCACCGATGGAGGTGACGCCGCCATCGCCGCCCATGCCGGAAATCATCTCGCGCTCATGCCCGAGCAGATATTTCGCAACATCCCATCCGCGGTTCAATTCGCCAACGATCTGGTGCTTGGGCACCACGACATTGTCGAAGAATGTTTCGCAGAACGGCGAGTTACCCGAAATCAACTTGATTGGCTTGGTCGTAACGCCGGGCGTTTCCATGTCGAACAACAGGAAGCTGATGCCCTGATATTTGTTGGTCTTGTCGGTGCGCACGAGGCAGAAAATCCAGTCGGCCTTGTCCGCATAGGACGTCCAGATTTTCTGGCCATTGACGACCCAATGATCGCCCTTGTCTTCGCCAAAGGTCTGCATCGATACAAGGTCACTGCCTGAGCCGGGTTCGGAATAGCCCTGACACCAGCGGATTTCGCCGCGCGCGATCTGGCCCATATAATGCACTTTTTGCTCTTCAGTGCCGAACTTTAACAGTGCGGGGCCAAGCATCCATATGCCAAAGCTGTTCAGCGGCGAACGGCAACCAAGCTTTGCCATTTCCTGACGCAGGACTTTGGTTTCCTGCGGGCTAAGGCCAGCGCCACCATAAGCTTTGGGCCAATCGGGCACGGTGTACCCCTTCGCCACGCAGCGTTCGAGCCACAGCTTTTGCGCGTCGGATTGGAACACAAAATTGCGGCCGCCCCAGCAGACATCTTCGTCACCCTTTGCAGGCGTGCGCATTTCAGCGGGGCAGTTTTCCTCCAGCCAGGCGCGCGCTTCGGCGCGGAAAGTTTCAAGCTCGGACATCATGCTCTCCTAATTTAATTGCGTGATGAATTTTTGGGCGGTCACGCGCAGAAACGCAAGCGCTTATCGGTGAGCGAAGCATGCCGTAACGTCATTTGCATCGCGATTGACAGGCCAAGAAGCAAGCCTAGCATGAAGGCAGGAAACAGGAGAGACACAACGTGCGATTCGACGGAAAAACTACCCTTTCGCGCAGCGTCATTTAACTTTCCATGACCCAAGCAGTCCCACTTCCCCGATCGTTGAAGGTCATGCATGGTCTAGGCTCGGTAGCCTATGGCGTGAAGGACAATGGCTTTTCGGTTTTTCTGCTGATTTTTTATAATCAGGTGCTGGGCATTGACGCGGGGCTTGTCGGCACTGTGATTATGGCGGCGCTGATTTTTGATGCCTTTGCCGACCCGATTATTGGCGAGCTATCCGACCGCACGCAAAGCAAATGGGGCCGCCGCCTGCCATGGTTATACGGCGCGGCAATCCCGCTCGGCATTATCTGGCTGCTGCTGTGGCACCCGCCCGAAATGGGGCAGACCGGAACGATCATCTGGCTGTTCTGCACCGCGGTATTGGCGCGCACATTGGTGGCTATGTGCGAAGTCCCGTCGATTGCTTTGGTGCCGGAACTGACCGGCGATTATGACGAACGCACGCGATTGATGCGGTACCGCTTTCTGTTTGGCTGGGCCGGCGGATTGCTGATGCTGATTTTCGCCTATGGCATTTTCTTTACCGGCGAAAAGGGGGTGAGCGACCCTGCGGGATATGATGCCTATTCCGTCTGGGGGGCGCTGATGATGACGGGCGCCGTGCTGATTTCAGCACTGGGCCAGCACCGCCATGTCGCCAAACAATCCCCCCCTGCCCCGCGCGGCGCGGGCCTTGGCCATGCGCTTGCCGAGGTGAAGGCAACGCTGTCCAACAAAGCCTTCCTCTGGCTGGTGTCGGCCGCGTTGTTCGCCCTTATCAATCAGGGCCTCACCTTTGCGCTCAGCAACTATCAACTCGCATTTCTGTGGCAGCTACAGCAGATGGAGATGCTCTATTACGCGCTTCTCCTGTTCGGCACGGTCATCATCGCATTTTTCATTGTTCCGCCGCTGTCTGCGCGCCTTGGCAAGAAAAACGGCGCTATCCTGCTTGCCCTGCTATCGCTCAGCTTCAACACCGCTTTGTACGCCAGTTGGCTGCTTGATCTTGTGCCCGGTGGGCCATCGGACCCGTCGGTCGCATTCATGTTTTCCTTCCTCATATTTTCCAACAGCACCGCTATCGGCATGATGATGCTGACATCGTCGATGATGGCCGATGTCGTGGAGGCATCGCAGCAAGAAACGGGCAGGCGTTCCGAAGGGCTGTTTTTCGCAGGCTATTTCTTCATGCAGAAATGCGCCGTTGGTATCGGCACCTTTGCCGCTGGCATGATATTGAGCTTTGCCCAGTTCCCGCAAAATGCAGCGCCGGGCAAAGTGGATGTCGCTGTCCTTGATGGGCTGGCGTTATATTATATGGGCGTAGTGGCCGTCCTTGGAATTATTGGCATTCTTATCCTACGGCATTTCCCAATTTCGCGTGAAAGTCATAATGAACGCTTGCGCGCCTTGAACACATCGGCAGAGTCTGCCAGTTAACTATTCAATTAAATATGGAAGAGGAATGAGTCATGAATTTCGATCTCACCGACAAACAAACTTACTGGCGGGACCGCATTCGCGACCATAACGAACGCTTCCTGCGTCCGCGCGTTGCCGATTATTATGCCGAACAGGCCGTGGGCGACCGTTGGAAAGTGCTTCAAGTCGTTGAAGAGGAAAAGGCACGGGCGAAAGCCGCTGGTCTTTGGAACCTGTTCATGCCGCCAACGTCGGGCCGCGTGCATGTCGACGACAGCGTCCATTTCGATGGTCCGGGCCTCACCAACATGGAATATGCCCTGTGCGCCGAAGAAATGGGCCGCATCGGTTTTGCATCCGAAGTGTATAACTGCTCCGCGCCCGACACCGGCAATATGGAAGTGTTCCTGCGCTACGGTACGGCAGAGCAAAAAGAAAAGTGGATGATCCCGCTGATGAACGGCGAAATCCGTTCGGCCTTTTTGATGACCGAGCCAGCCGTTGCATCGTCCGATGCAACCAACATCGAAACATCCATCCGCCGCGAAGGCGACGAATATGTCCTGAATGGCGTTAAGTGGTGGTCATCAGGTGCAGGCGACCCGCGCTGCAAAATCGCGATTGTCATGGGCAAGACCGATTTCGAAGCCAAGCGCCATGCGCAGCAATCGATGGTGTTGATGGAACTCGACTCGCCGGGCGTTAAAATCCTGCGTCACCTTCCTGTGTTCGGATATGACGATGCGCCGCATGGCCATATGGAAATCGAACTCAAGGATGTCCGCATTCCCGCATCCAACATGTTGCTGGGCGAAGGCCGCGGCTTCGAGATCGCGCAAGGGCGCCTTGGACCTGGCCGTATTCACCACTGCATGCGCACCATCGGGACCGCCGAAGAAGCGCTGGAGAAAATGTGCAAGCGGCTTCAGTCGCGCGTTGCTTTCGGCAAGACCGTTGCCGAGCACAGCGTGTGGGAAGAACGCATTGCCCGTGCGCGTATCGACATTGAAATGACACGTCTGCTTTGCCTGAAGGCCGCCGACATGATGGACAAGGTCGGTAACAAGGCAGCGGCTGCGGAAATCGCGATGATCAAGGTGCAGGCACCAAATATGGCGCTCAGCATCATCGACAACGCCATTCAAGCGCATGGCGGCGGCGGCGTGTCCGACGATTTCGGTCTGGCGTCTGCATGGGCGCATCAGCGCACCTTGCGTCTCGCCGATGGTCCGGATGAAGTGCACGCCCGTGCCATCGCCCGTATGGAATTGGGCAAACATGGCGGCCGCGGCAAAGAAGGCATGTCGAGCGGTGACATGGGGGCAACACGGTGAAGGCTGCCGTCCTGATCGAAGCGGGCAAACCGCTTCAGATTGAACAGATCAACATTTCGAACCCCGGGCCGCATGAGGTGCTTATCCGCACTGCGGCCTGCGGGCTTTGCCATAGCGATCTGCATTTCATCGAAGGCGCATATCCCCACCCCCTGCCCGCGATTCCGGGTCATGAGGCGGCGGGTATTGTGGAGGCTGTGGGCAGCGAAGTGCGCACTGTTAAGGTCGGGGACGCCGTTGTCACCTGCCTGAGCGCATTTTGCGGCCATTGCGAATATTGCGTGTCTGGCCGGATGTCCTTGTGCCTTGGCGGCGACACGCGGCGCAAGCCCGGCGAAGCCCCGCGCCTGACACGCCCCGATGGCAGCATCGTCAACCAGATGCTGAACCTGTCGGCTTATGCCGAAATGATGCTGGTGCACGAACATGCGTGCGTTGCGATTAACCCTGAAATGCCGCTTGATAAGGCATCGGTCATTGGCTGTGCCGTCACCACAGGTGCAGGCACGATTTTCAACGCATGCAAAGTAACGCCCGGTGAAACCATTGCCGTTATCGGCTGTGGCGGCGTTGGTCTTGCGACGATTAACGCGGCGAAAATTGCTGGCGCGGGCCGTATCATTGCGGCTGATCCCATGCCTGAAAAGCGTGCACTGGCGATGAAGCTGGGTGCAACCGATGTCATCGACCCAATGGATGCTGATGCAGCCAAGCAAATTCAGGAATTGACCAAGGGCGGCGTCGATCATGCGATTGAAGCTGTCGGCCGCCCCGCGTCGGGTGAGCTTGCCGTCAAATCGCTCAAGCGCGGCGGGACTGCAACGATACTGGGCATGATGCCGCTGCAGCATTCGGTCGGACTGTCGGCAATGGATTTGCTGTCGGGCAAGAAACTGCAAGGTGCGATCATGGGCGGCAACCGCTTCCCTGTTGATATTCCGCGCCTCGTTGATTTCTACATGCGCGGCATGCTGGATCTCGACAGCATCGTTTCGGAAACCATTCCGCTGGAACGTATCAATGAAGGCTTTGACCAAATGAAGCGCGGTGATGCTGCCCGTTCGGTTATCGTATTTGACCAATGACCGCAGCGCCGACACCCATTGATGCACAGACGGCCTTTACCGGCACCGTTGCACCAACCGGAACGGACATATTGGACGAAGCCAAGCTTGCCGAATGGATGACCGCCAATGTCGCGGGTTTTGAAGGCCCCGTGCAGGCGCTGAAATTTGCCGGCGGGCAATCCAACCCGACCTACCGGCTTAACGCGAAAAGCGGGTCATATGTGCTGCGCCGCAAGCCATTGGGTGTTTTGTTGCCCAGCGCGCACGCCGTGGACCGCGAATATAAGGTCATCGCCGGGCTTCATCCCACAGGCTTTCCCGTGGCCAAGCCCTATGGCCTGTGCACCGACGACAGCGTCATCGGCAGCTGGTTCTACATCATGGATATGGTCGAAGGCCGCACCATTTGGGACGGCGCGATGCCGGGGTCGAACCCGGCCGAGCGCACAGCAACCTATGAAGCGATGATCGACACGCTGGCCGCGTTGCACAATGTGGACATCGCCGCCGCCGGACTGTCCGATTTTGGCAAACCCGGCAATTATTTCGGACGTCAGGTGGACCGCTGGACAAAGCAATATCGACTGGCGGAAACCGAGGTCATGCCCGAAATGGAGCGGTTGATCGAATGGCTGCCCAAAACGCTGCCCGAACAAACCCGCACCAGTGTCGTCCATGGTGACTACCGCATCGACAACATGATTTTCGATGCAAAGGATCCACATGTTGTTGCCGTGCTCGACTGGGAACTGTCGACGCTTGGCGATCCGCTGGCGGATTTCACCTATGTCGCGATGGCATGGGTCACACATAATGAAGGGCGCTCCGGCGTCATGGATTTGGATCGCGCGGCACTCGGCATCCCCGAATTAGACGCGATGGTCGAACGTTATTGCGCAGCAACGAACCGTGACGGCGTGCCCGATATGAACTGGTATTTTGCCTATAACTTCTTCCGCTTGGCGGGGATTATTCAGGGCATCAAAAAACGCGTCATCGATGGCACCGCAAGTTCGGCCCATGCACAAGCGATGGCCGAACGTGTGTACCCGCTCGCGCAATCCGCATGGAAATTTGCGGAACAAGCCGGGGCGTAAATTTGGCTTTCATGGGGGAGTGCTATGTCGTTATTTGACATGAGAGGGCAGGTCGCGGTTATCACCGGATCATCGCGCGGTATCGGCAAGGCAATCGCCGAAGAAATGGCCGAGCAAGGTGCGAAGGTCGTCATATCCAGCCGCAAGCTTGACGTCTGCGATGAAGTCGCCGCCGCGCTTAATGCGAAATATGGCGAAGGCACAGCGGTCGCAATTGCCGCCAATATTTCGTCCAAGGAAAGTCTGCAGGCTTTAGTCGATGGCAGTCGCAAAGCATTTGGCAAGATTACAGCGTTGGTCTGCAACGCGGCGTCGAACCCATATTACGGCCCGATGGCGGACATCAGCGACGACGCGTTCAGCAAAATCCTGACCAACAATATCGTCGCCAACAACTGGCTCATTTCCATGGTTGCGCCGGAAATGATCGCACGCGGCGAAGGGTCTATTACGATTATATCGTCAATCGGTGGTCTGAAAGGATCGTCCGTCATTGGCGCATATTGTATTTCCAAAGCAGCGGACATGCAGCTGGCGCGCAATCTGGCCGACGAATATGGACCAAAAGGTGTGCGGGTGAACTGCATCGCGCCGGGCTTGATCAAGACCGATTTTGCAAAGGCGCTTTGGGACAACCCCGAAACATTGAAACGATCGACATCGACCGCATCGCTAAAGCGTATTGGTGAGCCCCATGAAATTGCGGGCGCAGCAGTATTTCTGGCTTCCCCGGCCGGCGCGTTTATGACGGGGCAAACAATGGTCATTGACGGCGGCGTGACAAGCAGCGGCGGAGGAGTAGGATAATGGGCGCATTAGTAGGCAAAGTAGCCATCATCACAGGTGCAGGTTCAGGCATTGGCCGCGCATCGGCCATTCGCTTTGCCGCCGAGGGCGCAAAGGTCGTTTTGGGCGATATGGCCGCATCGGTGCATGACACCGCCGCCATGATTGGCGACGCCGCCACCGCCGTCCAGATGGACGCAGGTGATGAGGCAGATGTCGCCGCGATTGTCGCAAAGGCGATTGAGCTGCACGGACATCTGGATGTCGCCTTTGCCAATGCGGGCATTTCCGGCGGCATGGAAGGTATCTTCGACAACACAGTCGAAAATTTCACCAGCGTCTTGCGCGTCAACCTCATTGGCCCTTGGCTGATGGTTAAGCATGCGGGCAAGGTCATGGCTGATGCCGGCAATGGCGGTTCGATCATCCTGACCGCAAGTGTCGCGGGCATTCGTTCGGGCGCAGGCGGCCCGCCTTATTCGGCATCGAAGGCCGGCGTCATCAATCTGGCGCAAGTCAGCGCGCAACAATTGTCGGGCACCAATGTCCGTTGCAACGCCATTTGCCCCGGCCTGACCGAAACCGGCATGACCAAGCCGACATTTGATTATGCCAAGGAAAAGGGCGTGACCGACAAGATCGGCCGTCTCAACCCGCTGCGCCGCGGCGCACAGCCGGAGGAGCTCGCCAATGTCGCCTTGTTCCTTGCGAGTGATCAGGCCAGCTACGTCAATGGTCAAGCCATTGCCGTCGACGGCGGCCTTTCCAGCTCACACCCCGTAACCCGCCAATTAACAGGACAAACAGCCGTATGACCGCCGAAGAATTGGGTTTCCGTCCAGACCGGCTGGCCCGGATACCGGCATTCATTCAGACCGAATATCTCGACAGCGGCAAATTGCCGTTTGCGGCGCTGCTGGTCGGACGCGGTGATGATATCGCGCTTCAGTGGAATTCAGGCGTTGCCGACGACGCAATCTTTCGCATTGCATCGATGACCAAGCCCATCACCTCGGTCGCGTTCATGCAGCTGGTCGAACAGGGCAAGGTTGCGCTGACCGAGCCGGTTGCCAAATATATTCCGGAATTTGCGAAACTGGGCGTATTTATGGGCGGCGGCGGCAATGTGCCGTTTATGACGCGCCCGCCAACGACCCAGATGCGCATCGTCGATCTGCTGCGCCACACCGCTGGTTTTACCTATAGCTTTCAGGAACAGGGCAATATCGACGCGGCCTACCGCAAGACCGATGTTGAAAGCTGGACCAAAAATACTTCGCAAAGCGTGATCGACACGCTGGCGCAAATCCCGCTGGAATTCGACCCCGGCACGCAGTGGAATTATTCCGTCGCCACCGACATTGTCGGCATATTGGTGGAACGGATCAGCGGATTATCACTGCCTGAATATTTCCAGACGCATATCTTTGCGCCGCTGGGCATGGCCGATACATTTTTCCAAGTGCCCGCCGATAAGGCATCGCGCATCCCAGACGGCTATAGCTTTGACCCCGACACCAAGATGAAGCTGATCGACAAGGCCGGGTCCGAAAGTGCCTGGGCCAAGGGTTGGACGTTCAACTCCGGCGGCGGCGGCCTTGCGTCGAGCATAGCCGACTATCACCGTTTTTGCCGGATGCTGCTCAATGGCGGCGCGTTGGATGGCGCACAAATTTTGAGCCCCAAAACGATAGAATTGATGACCGCCAACCATATTCCGGGCGGCCAAGACCTGACGCAAATGTCGAAGTCTTTGTTTAGCGAGGCCGAAATGGCCGGCATTGGCTTTGGCCTTGGCTTTGCCACGACCATCGACAGCGCGGCGACATTGGCGCCATGTTCCAACGGCGATTTTTATTGGGGTGGCATGTATTCCACCGCCTTTTTTGTCGATCCGGTGGAAGACATCATCATGATTTTCATGACGCAATTGCTGCCATCGACCACCTATCCGGTGCGTCGCGAAATCAAGACGATGATCTATTCGGCGCTGACAGCCTAAACGAACTGTTTTGCACATAAACCACGTCATGCTGAACTTGGTTCAGCATCCATCGTGCCACGCGGGCCGAAAATAGACCCTGAAACAAGTTCAGGGTGACGACGTTGTGGATGGGCAAAAAATTTTCGGAGCAAACCGACCCCCTAAACCGTCGCAATCTCCACCTGATTGACCGGCACGGGTTTTGCCCGTGCCGCAATCAGGCTTCCGCCCACAATCAACGCCGTGCCCAAAAGCACAGGCCAGGTGACGGGTTCGGCGAAAAACAGCCAGCCGAAAAACGCTGCCCAGACGAAGGCGGTATATTCGACCGGAATCAAAATCTGCGCTTCTGCACGTGCATATGCCCAGCTTAATAGGAGCAGAGAGATAACGGCCAGCGCCGCGGAACTGACGACCATTGGGGCATCAGACATGCCGATGGGCTGCAAAAACCATGGCGCGACAAGGCCCAGCGTTAACGCCACAAACAGATTCTGGAAAAAGGCGATCTCGATTGGGCCAGCGACTTGCGCCTGCTGCCGCGCGAGAATGAGGTTATAGGCAAACACCACCGCCGAAAACAAAACCGCAGCAGCACCCCAGATATGGTCCATCGTATAATGTCCGCTCAACCGGCCCGCCATGATGATGGCAACGCCGCCCAAACCCGTCAGCGACGCCCAGATCGCCTCTTTACCAATGGTTTCTTTCAACATCACGGCGGCAAGATATAGCGCGATGACCGGCGCGATGAAGCTGAGACCAATGGCTTCGGCCAAAGGCAATTTCGTGAGCGACCAGAAAAAACTGACCGCCATCACCGCGACGACGATGCTGCGCCACAAATGGATTTTCAGCAGATTTAGTGACGGCCATTTCTGCCGCGTGCCGACGAACAAAACGCCCATCAACAACGCACCGACGGTGTTGCGCCACATCACCGCATTATACGCACCAATGGAGAGCGCCAGATCCTTCATCGCCGCGTCCATCAGCGAAAATGTGCCGACACCAGCCGCTGCCACCATGAATGGGATAAAGGGGCGCGGGTGCAATTCAGCCATGGCTAAATGCTATGCGCCGCAAGGCCCGTCAGGGCATCGCCATCGACCCGGTACACCGTCCATTCGTCCATCGGACGTGCGCCAAGCGCCTTGTAAAAATCAATCGCGGGCGTGTTCCAATCGAGCACCGACCATTCCAGCCGCGCACAATCGCGTTCCACAGCAAGCGCCGCAAGCTTACCCAGCAATGCCTTGCCAAGGCCCGAGCCACGCGCGTCGGGCCGGACGAACAGATCCTCCAGATAAATCCCCGGACGCCCTTCAAAGGTCGAAAAATTGTGGAAGAACAATGCAAAGCCCTGCGGCGTGCCGTCAATCTCACCGATCAACACCTCAGCAAAGGGGCGCGGCCCAAACAGCTTTTGCGCCATCACCGCTTCATCAAAACGCACTTCATGGGCAAGCTTTTCATATTCCGCGAGGTCACGGATGAACTGGCCAATGAGCGAAATGTCGGCTGGCGTCGCCGAACGAATGGAGAGGATCAAGCCGCTTTCCCGTGCAACGTATCCATGCTGACGCTGGTGCCGGCGTCGATCTCGGCCGCTTTGGCTTCGACCAGTTTGACGATGTGGCTGACCATGTCGTCATTTTCGACATGGTGATCGGTCACGCCGGACAGATAGACCATATGCTTGCCATTGCCGCCGCCGGTGATGCCAATATCGGTTTCGCGCGCTTCGCCGGGGCCGTTGACGACGCAGCCAAGCACGGAGAGTGACATGGGCGTCTTGATATGGCTCAGCGCGTCCTCCAGCTTTTGCACGGTGCGGATGACGTCGAAACCTTGGCGGGCACAGCTGGGGCAGCTGACGACGCGCACGCCGCGCGTACGCAGGCCCAATGCCTTGAGGATTTCATAGCCAACGCGAACTTCCTCTTCGGGTTCGGCAGACAGGCTGACGCGGATGGTGTCGCCAATTCCGGCCCAGAGCATATTGCCCATGCCGATGGATGATTTGACTGTGCCGCCAATCAATCCGCCCGCTTCGGTAATCCCAAGATGCAGCGGGCAATCCACCGCCTCGGCCAGCCCCATATAGGCCGCAACCGCAAGGAATACGTCGGACGCTTTGACCGCGACCTTATATTCGTGGAAATCATGGTCTTGCAGCAGCTTGATATGGTCAAGCGCGCTTTCGATCAGCGCTTCGGGACAGGGCTCGCCATATTTTTCAAGCAGGTCCTTTTCCAAGGATCCGGCGTTCACACCAATACGGATCGCGCAGCCATTGGCCTTGGCGGCGTTGACGACCTCTTTCACGCGCTCGGACGAGCCGATATTGCCTGGGTTAATCCGCAAGCACGCAGCGCCAGCGTCCGCCGCCTCAAGCGCGCGTTTATAATGGAAATGAATGTCGGCGACGATGGGCACATTGGCGGCGCGCACGATCTGTTTCAGCGCAGCGGTGCTTTCGACATCAGGGCAGGACACGCGGATGATATCGACCCCTGCATCTTCACAGCGGCGGATTTGGGCGATGGTCGCGGCGGCATCGCTGGTCAGCGTGTTGGTCATCGTTTGCACCGCAATCGGGGCATTTCCACCAACGGGAACATTACCCACCATGATTTGGCGGGACTGACGACGCGCGATATCGCGCCAAGGGCGAATGGAAGACATTGGGGGGATATAGGCGGCTTGGAATATTCCCGCAATCATCATCCTATACTTCCAACACGCGATTGTTGCTTTGATTTACACGCCGTTACAAACTATGGCGCGCACATGAAACGCTTGCTCATTGCTCTTCTCGTCCTTGTCGCACCACTTGCCCCTGTTCAGGCCTATTGGGAATATGGGCATGAAACCGTGGCGCACATTGCACAGGCCAATATGTCGCCCAATGCGCGCGCGAATATGCAACGTCTGTTGCGTGCAGCGCCGATGCTCGGCACGCCCAAATGCACAATGCGCAATATCGGCGACGTCAGCGTCTGGGCGGATTGCATCAAGAGCGATCGTGCGCGCTGGGGCTACACCAACAGCTGGCATTATCAGAATGTCGATATCTGCAAGCCGTTCGATCTGAAAAGCGCGTGCGCCGACGGAAACTGCGTGTCGGCGCAGATCGACCGCAACTTTGCGTTACTGTCGAACAAGGCGCTGCCTGCGCATCTCCGTTTGCAGGCGCTGGCTTTTCTCGTGCATTTTGTGGGTGACATTCACCAGCCATTGCACGCCGGTGACCGTGCGGACCGCGGCGGCAATGATCTAAAGGTCATATATGGCAATATGCGGGGATATAATTTGCATATGGTGTGGGATGGCTTGCTCGCCGACCGCGCGCTTTCTGCCGCACCGGCGATTGTGCGCGTGTTTTCGCCCGCGGAGAAAGCAGCTATCAAACAAGGCAATGCGCGCCTGTGGAGCGAAGAAAATTGGGCAATATCTAAAGAGATTGTCTATCCCCGCGCGGTCGATGGCGACCCATGTGGCGCAAAGCCAACCGCACCCGTCGTCATTGATGAAGCCGACATCGCTGCGTCACGCGCCGCATTACGCCAGCAGGTCGAACGCGGCGGGATCAGGCTCGCGCGCTTATTGGACCAAGCGCTGCGTTAACCCTTAAAGCCCGCGCCATTTCCAGCCGCCCTCGGTGTGGTTGCGGACGATGATGGTGAAAATGCCGGTCACGATCAACATGAGCGCGACCGTCACTATTGTGGGTATCGCTTGATCATTGTCCGCAAGCAGCGCCAAGCCAATCATCGCAAGAAGATAAAAGCCGAGCACGGCCCATCCCTGCCACTTGAACGGCAGGCCAGCGCCATAGCCGAAACGTTTTGCCCGAAACCAAGGTTCTTTGCCGAAGAATAGGTCACGCATCTCACATCTCCTTTGGCGGACGCCCGCGTTTTGCCAAGGCCGCACGCAACAATAGCTTATTTTCTGTATGGGCGCTCGGGAAATCAACAAAAAAGGGCTGCGCAGAATTTCGCCTGCGCAGCCCCGTTTTGGTTTGATAAAAAGCGTTATTCGCCCGTCGGGAAACCGCGCTTTTTCATGATATATTTCACATCAGGATCGCGACCACGAAATGCGCGATAGGCTTCGATCCGGTCGGTTTCATTGCCCGTTGCCAGCAACATCGACCGGAACCGCTCGGCTGTTTCCTTGTCCCAGACATCGCCCTTTTCGGTGAAGGCCGCCCATGTATCGGCATCCATCGTTTCGGACCAGAGATAGCTGTAATAACCCGCCGAATAGCCATCATCGGCAAACAGGTGGTTAAACTGCGGCAGGCGATGGCGCATCGCCATTTCCTTGGGCATGCCGATTTCGGCGAGCGTATCGCGTTCAAATGCGCGCGGATCGGTGACGGGTTCGCTGCGGTTATGCAGCTTCATATCCAAAATGGCGCTCGACAGATATTCCACGGTCGAAAAGCCTTGGTTGAACGTATCACTCGCGCGGATTTTTTCGACCAAGGCGGCCGGGATTGGCTCCCCTGTTTTATAATGCTTGGCATAAGTGTTGAGCACATAAGGCGTCAGCAGCCAGTTTTCGTTCACCTGGCTTGGATATTCCACAAAGTCGCGCGGCGTGCCGCCAAGGCCCGGCCATGTGATGTCGTAGTTCAGATAATGGATCGCGTGACCGAATTCGTGGAACAATGTCGACGCGTCATCAATGCTGATCAGCGTTGGCACGCCATCGGCGCCGGGCACGAAGTTGTTGTTGTTCGATGCCAGCACGATGTCATTCTTGCCGCCCAATGTATGCTGGCTGCGATAAGTGGTCATCCATGCGCCCGAACGCTTGCCGGCGCGCGCGAAATTGTCGAGGTAGAACAAGCCAACGACCTTGCCATCGCGCTTAACCTCAAATGTCCGCACCTTGGGTTCGAACACAGGGACTGTGCCCGTGTTTTCGGAGAAGCTCATGCCATATAGCTTGCCCGCGGCGTCGAACATCGCGGCGACCATATTATCCAACTGGAAATAAGGTTTAATCGCTTCTTGATCGAGGTCATATTTCGCTTTGCGCACCTTTTCGGCGTAAAAACGATAATCCCATGGCGCGATCGTGATGTTGTCGGCATTGGCGATGGCCTGCATGTCGGCCACTTCTTCTTTGACGCGGGCGGCAGCAGCAGGCCAGACCTTCATCATCAGGTCCATCGCCTTGTTCGGGTCCTTCGCCATCGTGTCGGCCATGCGGTAATGGGCATGGGTCGGGAAGCCCAGGATTTCGGCGCGCTGCTGACGCAGTTTCAATATTTCGGCGATGGTCGCGTTGGTGTCGTTCGCGTTCTGGTTATCGCCGCGCATCGTGAACGCACGCCAGACCTTTTCACGCAAATCGCGCCGCGTTGAATTTTCAAGGAAAGGCTGCACGGCAGAACGGGTGTTCACGACGGCCCAACCGGCCTGGCCCTTTGCCTTGGCCGCAGCCTGAATCGCCGCGACATAGCTTTCGGGTAAACCCGCAAGGTCCGCCGTGTCGGTTATGAGGATGAAGGTTTCTTCATCCGCCAGAACCTTTTCGGAAAAAGCAGAGAATTTCTTGGCAAGATCGGTCTCTATGCGGATGACTTCTGCTTTCTTGCCCGCATCGAGCATCGCTCCATTGCGGACCAGACCGTCATAGGTCCGCTCCAAAAGACGCATTTGTTTGGCATCTAGTCCAAGATTGGCGCGCTGATCGTAGAGATATTTGACGCGCTGGAAATAACGGGCATCCAGCGAGAGTTCGGAGAAGAACGCGCTAACCTTTGGTTCCCATTCCGCCTGAATTTTGCGGACTTCGGGGTTCGACAGGTTGGATGAATGCACACCCCAGATCGAGAATAAACGCCCGATTTTTTCGCCGGACAGTTCGCTGGCGGTGATGGTGTTGTCGAACGTGATGGCTTCGGGCTTTGCGAGCATCGCTTCAAACTCGGCCTTTGATGCATTCATGGCTGCCTGAAACGCGGCCGGGAAGTCCGCAACTTTAACCTTGTCCCATGGCGGCACGCCTTCATAAGGCCCGGTCCATTCTTGAAGCAACACGGGGTCGCTGGCCGATTGGCCGGACTTCATTTCTTTCGCTTGTGCAACCGCCGTCATCGCAACTCCTGACATTAAAAGCGCCGCTGCGCTCAACATGATTTTTCCCGTTTTCACCTAAATATGCTCCTCTGCATTTTGCGGCCCGTATGCGCAGGCGCAATGAAAAGGGGGATTAGCGCATCAGGGGCGCCTTGCAAACAACCAGTCGGCCAAAACTGTTACTTCCAAAATGGATATAAATTGTACATGGCGCGCACCGCAAGCATCGCGCGTTCGCGACGTGAGGCCCCTATTCGCATTTCCGGGAGAATATATATATGGCAAAACCCCCGTCCACCTTCGGTTCCAGCATCGATGGCCGCACGGCCATGATCGTCGGCGGCACGGCGCAACGCGTCGCTGAACTCAAGCGATTATTGTCCTTAATGGGCTGCACCGCGCTGGTGATGGACGATACACAGCGGACGGATTTCATTTTGGTCCATTTTACGTCCAAAATGGATATACCCGCAGATTTCCTAGCGCGCATATCGCGGTATCTTCAAATGCATCGGAGCACTGCGTTGGTGTGGACCAATATGGACGGGCTCGAGGACGCTTATGCAGCGCTTCCGCAAGGCCAGTGCCATTTTTTTGTCGACGCTGACTACATTGAGGCGATGCCGATTTTGGCGGGGGCGTTTGGACGGGGCGAAATGGACCGACTGCATGACACGAACCGTGATGTTCCATTCGGATCGCTGCACCGAATCAGCGACGAGCTTGCAGAATTTGCCCGCACTCTTGCCCGCATGGCCGATTCGGAACCCAAAACGTCGGTATCCGACAAAGCTATTTCCTTTCGGCCAGCGCCATTGGGTGGGTTTCAGGGATTTCCACCCACCAGTGCTATGCGCGCGGACGCGACGGACCCCCAAATGCTGCGCGAGATCATCAAGCTGCGCCGTATGCGGGAGCGTTATTTTCCGCCCGATCTGTTCGCGGACCCGGCCTGGGATATTTTGCTAGACCTAAAGGCTGCCGGGCAAGAAGGGCAGCATGTGTCGGTTTCCAGCCTGTGTATTGCCGCTGCGGTTCCCCCGACGACTGCATTGCGGTGGATTACCGCAATGACCGAAAGCGGTATGCTCGTCCGGCGTCAGGATCCAGCCGATGCACGGCGGGTTTTCATTGAACTGTCGGACGAAACATCTGCCAAGCTCGATGATTATTTTGTCGCAATCGGCATCCGTTCCGCTCCGATCATCTGATTAGGCTTGCAAAAGCCAAAACGCTTTGGCAAAGGCGCGCTTCCCCTAGTGGGGCGCTTAGCTCAGTTGGTAGAGCATCTCGTTTACACCGAGAGGGTCAGCGGTTCGAGCCCGTTAGCGCCCACCATTTTTGGATAATGGCCGTTCGAGGCACCAAAAATGCAGGACACCCTTTTTCCATTCATAGTTCATAAAGTTTTCTGCTGGCATTTTGTCGCCATGCGGCGACTTTTTGCAACATTGGGCACAGGCTTCATCCTATTGTCGGCAGGGTTTTTACCCGACACAGCCTTTGCCCGGGAAACCGATCAAGCGGAAATCACCAATTGCAATGATCCCCGCCACAAACATGTGGTCGTGCGGTCACCAACCGAATCACTGCCTGTGCGAAAATTGGAAAAGCAGCGCGTCCGCCGGATATTGATGTAGGGTCAGGACCTATTAGTCCGCTGCGCGCAGCAGCTTTGCCATTTCGGCCTCATCCCATTCCACACCGCCGGCCACGCGCCACACTTCTTTGCCATCGCTGTCATATAATATGGTGGTGGGCAGCGCGATCGCGTTGTTGAACGCCGTCAATAGTGCATTATCAGCATCGGTATAGGGCACCAAATTCTTGACCCCTGTTTCCGTGAAAAAGGCAACAACAGGTGCGCGTCCTTCAAGGTCTTGCGACACAGCGATCACGTTCATCCGGCCTTTTTCCGACGCTGCCAGCGCATCCAGCGTCGGCATTTCCGCTTTGCACGGTGCGCACCATGTTGCCCAGATGTTGAGCAGCAACGGCTTGCCTTCAAAATCGGCAAGGCTCACATCCTGACCCTGCGCATCGGCAAAAGTTGCCGATGGCGCTTTTTGGCCTGCAAATGTGTAGCTGAGCGTGGCGCGCATGCCATTGGCGCTTTCAAGAGTAATATCGACCTTGTCAGATGCGCCTGCCTTGGCCGTGGATGCGGGTTGCGCTTGCCCCTTGGGTTGGCTTTCTTTATCGCAGCCAGCCAGCACTAAAAGGATTAAGGCAATTACAAAGCGCATCTCTGATTCCAATAGCATGTGGGGCGGCCGGTTTGGCGAAGGCCCTGGCGTTATCATGCGCGAGATAAATGCCTCCATCCCATTCGACAAGCGTCTTTGGCAGGAAGACATAGCCGGCAGCAAAGCGCATGCCGATATGCTAGCCGCAAACGGGATTATAACGGCATCAGACAATGCCGCGATCCAAAGCGGGCTCGATAGCATTTACGCCGAATATGAAGCCAATGGTGTGCCCGAAGACCTCACGCTTGAAGACATTCATATGGTCACCGAAACGCGGTTACGGGCATTGGTGGGTGAGCCAGCAGCACGCTTGCACACCGCGCGGTCGCGCAATGACCAAGTCGCCACCGACTTCCGCCTTTGGGTGCGCAATGCGACCGATGAAATCGATGCGGGCCTGCGCGCATTCCAGTCGGCGCTGGTGACACGTGCCGAAGAACATGCCGACAGCATCATGCCCGGTTTCACGCATTTGCAAGTCGCCCAGCCTGTTACGCTTGGCCATCATCTGATGGCTTATTATGAAATGACAAAGCGCGACCGCAGCCGCTTTGCCGATTGCCGCAGCCGGTTGAACCAATCCCCCTTGGGCGCGGCTGCACTTGCAGGAACATCCTTTCCAATCGACCGCGCCGCAACGGCATTGGCGCTTGGCTTTGACGGCCCCATGGCGAACAGTCTGGACTCGGTTTCCGACCGCGACTTCGCGCTTGAGTTCCTTACGGCCGCCGCACAAACGGCGCTTCATCTGTCGCGGTTGGCCGAAGAAATGATCATATGGGCGTCGCAGCCTTATGGTTTCATCAGCCTGCCCGACGCATGGTCGACGGGCAGTTCCATCATGCCGCAAAAGCGCAATCCCGACGCGGCTGAACTGGTGCGCGGACATGCAGGACGGATCATTGGCTGCATGAACAGCCTGATGATCACCATGAAGGGTCTGCCGCTTGCATATTCCAAGGACATGCAGGACGATAAACCTCCGGTGTTTGAGGCATATGACCTGCTGGCTTTGTCCATCGCCGCGATGACGGGCATGGTTGCCAATGTGACATTTAATACGCCGCGCATGCGCGATGTTGCCGCCAGCGGGTTTTCCACCGCTACCGATCTGGCCGACTGGCTGGTGCGCGAATTTGGCATGCCCTTCCGCGAGGCGCATCATGTTACCGGCAGCGTCGTTAAATCCTGCGAAGCGCGCGGCATAAGCCTGTCCGAAATCACCGTGGACGATCTTTCTGCCATCAATCCTGCGCTAGCTGGCTGCAATCTGCCCGATCTGTCGATTGAGGGATCGGTAAACAGCCGGACGAGTGCTGGCGGCACGGCACCTATGCGCGTAAAAGAAGCCATCAGCACTGCCAAAAAGGAACTTGAGGCATGAAACCGGCGCGCACCACCTTCATCATTGGCGTCGCCATGTGCGTTGCAGGCTGCGGCAAAGTCGGCGATCTGGAACCCCGCACGGGCAACAGCATGCCGCCGCAAGCTTATGGCCAGACCACGGACCAAACGGCAAAGCTTCTCACGACTCCATCGGTTCAGGCACGGCCAGGGCGCACCGACGAGCTGCTGAAACGGTCCGACCGGCGCGAAGATGATCCGTTCGACATTCCGCCAGGGCAAGAACCCAAACCGTTTGACCCCGAAAAGACCGATCCGTCCGAAAAAACGCCTTCCAAATAAGTATCCCATCCTATGAACTATTTTGACGTTAAAAATGGCGTGTTGCACGCCGAAGATGTCGCGCTGCCCGATATTGCGGCGGCGGTTGGCACACCTGTCTATATCTACTCGCGCGCAACGCTGGAGCGGCACGCGCAAGTGTTCCGCGCTGGCTTGTCGGCCCTTGATAACCCGCATTTGGCCTTTGCCGTGAAATCCAACCCGAATTTGGCCGTGCTCAAGGTGCTCGCGCGTCAGGGCTATGGCGCGGATGTTGTGTCGGGCGGCGAAATGGACCGCGCACTTGCTGCAGGCATGGCGCCAGAAGACATTGTGTTTTCGGGCGTTGGCAAGACGGCCGAAGAAATCGTCCGCGCATTGAAGGCAGGTATCGGGCAATTCAATATCGAGTCCGAAGAAGAAGGCCGCGAGCTTGCGACGCTTGCGAACGCATTGAACTATCAAGCGAACGCCGTGCTGCGCATCAACCCAGATGTCGACGCCGGAACACATGGCAAGATTTCAACGGGGAAAGCCGACAATAAATTTGGCGTGGGCATTCACCGCGCGACGGAAATTTATGGCCGCTTAAATGCGTTGCCTGGACTGAATATGCGCGGCGTTGCGGTGCATATCGGCAGCCAGTTGACCAGCCTCGAGCCGTTGGAGACAGCGTTCACAAAAGTCGGCGTCCTGATACAGGAGCTGCGCGATCAAGGCCACAAAATCACCCATGTTGACTTGGGCGGCGGCCTTGGCGTGCGCTATCGCGACGGTGACAATCCGCCTGAACCTGCCGAATATGGCGCGATGGTTGCGAGGGTGACCAAGGACTGGGGCGTGCGTTTGATGTTCGAACCCGGCCGTGTCATCGCCGGAAACGCGGGCGTCCTGCTGACGCGCGTAATTCGCGTGAAGCCCGGATCGGGCAATGCACCCTTTGCCATTGTCGATGCCGCAATGAATGACTTGGCGCGGCCCGCGCTATACGACGCGTGGCATGATTTTGACGCGGTCGAACCAAATGGCCGCAAAATGACCGCCAACATTGTGGGCCCCGTCTGCGAAACCGGCGATACCTTTGCCATGGGCCGCGAAATCGATGTTGTTGAGGCCAATGACCTCGCGATATTCCGCACCGCGGGCGCGTATGGCGCGACGATGGCGAGCACCTATAACAGCCGCGGCCTCGTTCCCGAAGTGCTCGTCGACGGCGATAAATTTGCGGTGGTTGCGGAACGTATTTCGCCCGAGACCATTCTCGCTGCCGAGCATGTGCCCGACTGGCTGAAATAAGGATAGAGATTTGGATCAGCTCCCCATTTTCGTAAATCTGAAGGGCCGAAATGTCATTTTGGTCGGTGAAGGCGAAATGGCGGATGCGAAACGGCGGCTTATTGAACGCGCGGGCGGCATTTGCGTTGATGCCGCCGATCGCATGGCACGGATTGCCTTCGTCGCAATCGCCGAAGAAGAAGACGCCCGCGTTGCTGCTGACGAATTGAAAGCCCGTGGCTTGCTGGTCAACGTCGTCGACCGCCCCGAAATTTGTGATTTTACGACACCCGCGATTGTCGACCGGACCCCTGTGTTGATTGCAGTCGGCACCGGCGGCGCATCGGCGGGCATGGCCAAGGCCATTCGCCAGCGTATCGAAACACTGCTGCCTGAAACATTGGGTCCGCTGGCCGAAGCTATTTCCCGCGCCCGCAGCAAAATCCGCGCGCGTTGGTCCGAAGGGGCGGAGCGCCGACGTGCATTGGATCAGGGTTTCGCCGCCGGTGGCATGCTTGACCCGTTCGGCACGCATGACGACGCGACGGTCGACAATTGGATCATGCAGGCAGAAAATCCCAAGGGCGACCGGTTGATCGAAATTGCATTGCTCTCCGCCGATCCCGATGACCTCACATTGCTCACCGCGCGGCTCCTTGGCGAAGCGGACAATGTGTTTCATGATCCCGGCGTGCCAGCGGCCATCCTCAACCGTGCACGTGCAGATGCCGTTCGGCACGCAAGTGCACCACCAGTGGTACCGCCTGAGGGCTTGTCCTTGTTCCTGCGGTTGCCGTTGGCGCAAGGATAGGGCATGACGACAGCGTAAATAGTCGCAAGGTCTTCATTGTGTCCGCTTTCCCATCTAAAATTTGCTTTTACGGCTGTGGTAATATGGGGGGCGCCATGCTGCGCGGTTGGCTTGCTGCCGATATCGCCCCCGCCGCGTTCCACATCATTGATCCGGTTGCCGAAAACCTCCCAGAGGGCGTCCATGTCCATCGGTCTTCAGCCGCAATGGACACGGGCTTTGATGTCGTCATATTGGGTATAAAGCCGCAGCTTTTGGCTGAGCTGGCGCCCGAAATAGCGCGCATACTCGCCCCCGGGGCAACGTTGATATCCATACTTGCCGGAACCACGACCGATACGCTTTCTGCGTATTTTCCCGATGCGCGCGTCATACGGCTGATGCCCAATTTGGCCGCCGCGATTGGCAAGTCCCCGCTGGGTGTTTTTGCGCCGCATGACGATGCGCAGCAACGGGCAGAGATGGCATCCTTACTGTCTCCGCTGGGTGCGGTCATCTGGATCGACGACGAAGCGCATATGGACGCCGTCACGGCGCTTGCGGGGTCCGGGCCAGCGTTCGTCTATCGTTTCATTGATGCACTGACCCAAGGCGGTGAAGCCGCCGGATTGCCGCGCGATGTTGCCGCACAACTGGCGCTGGCAATGACCGAGGGCGCAGCGATCTTGGCCGCGACCGCATCGGAAACGCCCGCTGATCTGGCGCGGCGCGTGACCAGTCCGGGCGGCACCACAGCCGCAGGGCTCGCGGTGCTGGATTCGGATGCAGCGTTGAACATATTGATGACCGATACATTGCGCGCCGCACGTGACCGGGGCGCTGAACTTGCAAAGGGCGATGCGACGTGAAGTTTAAAATTGCACTCATCTTAAGCTGCGTCACTTTTGCGTCGTCAGCGTCCGCAATGGTCGCAACGCCGCCATCGACCGAAGTGGCCACCGCCAATCTTGCCAAGGCTGGCCCCATCGAGAGTTTGGACCTGTCGCAATTGGCCGACGGCATTGATAATGGCGCGCTGAACAGCGAAGCGATTACGGCGGCCTATCTGGCGCGGATTGCAGCGGTGGATGACAGCGGCCCCATGCTCAATGCGGTCATCGCCACCTTCCCCGATGCGATTGAACAGGCCCGCGCCATGGATGCGGAACTACGCGCGGGCACATATCGCGGGCCAATGCATGGCATTCCGGTGTTGGTGAAGGACAATGTCGAAGTGGCCGGACCCATCGCGACGACGGTAGGATCATTGGCCTTGGCCGGTAATATCACCAATCGCGATGCACCGTTGATCGCGCGGCTGCGCGCGGCGGGCGCGGTCATTCTTGGAAAAACCAATTTGAGCGAATGGGCCAATATCCGGTCTGATAACTCCACCAGCGGATGGAGCGCTGTGGGCGGCCTCACCAAAAATCCGCACGCGCTTGACCGCAACAGCTGCGGCTCGTCCAGCGGCAGTGGTTCTGCAATGGCTGCGGGCCTTGCGGCAGGCAGCATTGGCACCGAAACCGATGGGTCGATCACCTGCCCCGCTGGCGTCAACGGCGTGGTCGGGTTCAAGCCCACCGTCGGTCTTGTCTCGCGCCGCTATATCGTGCCCATCAGCCACAGTCAGGACACCGCAGGCCCCATGACGCGTTCGGTCCGTGATGCCGCCATCATGCTCACGGCAATGGCAGGTTCCGATCCACAGGACGCCGCGACCGCCGATGCCGACACATGGCGCGGCGATTACAGCAAGGACCTTTCTGTCGATGGGTTAAAAGGCATGCGCATTGGCGTTCTGCGCGCGCCCAACGTTGACGCCGCATTGTTCGATGCGGCACTTGCCACATTGAAGGCTGGCGGCGCCGAAATCGTCATGCTGGATGGCAGCAAAATTGACCGTCAGAAAATCGGACAAGGCGAATTCAAAGTTCTGCTGGCAGAATTGAAGGCGAACCTCGCGACCTATTTGCAAGCCCTGCCCGAAGGCCTCATCCCGCATAAAACGCTGGCCGATGTCATTGCGTTCAACAAGGCGAATGCCGACACGGAATTGCAGCATTTTGGACAGGACATATTTGAGGCCGCCGACAAAGAAGCCGGGCTAGACGATCCCGCTTATGTGCAAGCACTGGCAACGTCGCGCGGTCTTGCCTCTGGCGCGCTCAATCAGTTTTTTGTCCATGACAAGGTTGATGTCATCGTCGCCCAGACCAATGGTCCGGCGTGGCTTTCCACACTTGGCAAAGGCGATGCTTTTTCGGGACCAAGCGCAAGCCAATTGCCGGCCGTTGCCGGCTTTCCGCATTTGACAGTGCCCATGGGCTTGTCGGCTGGCCTGCCCGTTGGGTTAAGCTTCATCGGGCCAAAATGGCATGACCATGCTGTATTAAAGGCGGGATATGCCTATGAGCAGCTTTCAAAAGCACGTGTGACGCCGCAATTGCGGCCAACTTTAGAAAGTAAGTAAATGGCGTTCGGCAAACCCGACTTGGGCAGCATCGTGCCGAAAGGCGCTGAATTTGACCCTGCCCTTGTGAACAAGATGATGGGCAAATTTGGCCATGGCG
>NZ_JBIICH010000094.1:0-7867 GCF_044239005.1 Sphingorhabdus sp.
AGAAAGGCGCGAAAGGCCAGCTTGCCGGTTTCACGGTCCCCTTGATTGATATCATGCGCCACATTGTCATCCAGACATGCCAAGATAGCTTCAACATCCATGGCATTGAATGCAGCATAATATGCGCCAATCAGCGCCGCTGTTTGTTCACGCGTGTCGGGCATGTATCATTGTGTCCTTTAACCTGATGAATTGCATTTCGATTAAGTCAGCCAAGCAAGGATTGTCCAGTAAGATAAATTGTCCAGACTTTCATAGGATTTTGAAACGCGATCCCAGCGGACAGCGATCAAAGGGGCCGCCGCCCTTGACTCTGCGTCCAACCCTGCTAATGCCCGCCTCGTTCGGTGGGGCGACGGCTCCACCGGCAACCGTCCGAGACAGTTGGTGAACGGAATTTGCCGTTCTTAATTTCCAGCCTAGACGGGGATAGAGATTTCAGGACTGGCTTTTGCCATCCTTCGCCACCGCTCCCGATTTTAGATCGTGTGAGTTCGGCATGAAACTTCCCCACGGACTGAAGTCAGCGGATCGCCCAGCCGGGTGTTTCGCTTTTCGTGTTGGATTTTGTCGGTTCGCCGGCGAAGTCTGAAAAAGGAGTAATGCATGAACCGTTCTGAAAAGACCGAAACAGTTGCATCGCTGAACGCCACTTTCAATGAAGCGGCGGTTGTCGTCGTCACCCGTAATCTCGGGCTGACGGTTGCACAATCGACCGACCTTCGTTTGAAGATGCGGGACGCTGGCGCAAGCTATAAGGTTGCCAAGAACCGTCTTGCCAAAATCGCTCTTGAAGGAACGCAATATGGATCGGTAGCTGAATTGCTTACCGGCCCTACAGCGCTCGCCACATCGTCGGACCCGGTTGCAGCTGCAAAGATTGCTGTCGAGTTCGCAAAGACCAATGACAAACTTGAAATTGTCGGCGGCGCGATGGGTGACACGTTCCTTGATGTAAACGGTGTAAAGGCGCTGGCTTCGTTGCCATCGCTCGACGAACTGCGCGGCACGCTTATCGGGCTTATCCAAGCACCGGCAACGAAGCTTGCACAGCTGTCGACCGCACCTGCTGCGAAATTGGCACGCGTTTTTGGTGCCTATGCTGACCAAAAGGCAGCATAACTTTTTTGAATTAAACCGGCTGCGTCCCATGGTTTTAACCGGCTGGGCGGGCCCTACAGATATGACAGAAAATCGGAGTGTTATTTAAATGGCTGATATTGAAAAGCTCGTAGACCAACTTTCGGCATTGACCGTTCTTGAAGCGGCTGAACTTGCTAAGGCTTTGGAAGAAAAGTGGGGCGTTAGCGCCGCTGCTGCTGTTGCTGTTGCTGCACCTGCTGGTGCCGCTGCACCAGCTGCTGAAGAGCAGACTGAATTTGACGTTATCTTGACCGGCGACGGCGGCAACAAGATTGCAGTCATCAAGGAAGTCCGTGCGATCACCAACCTTGGTCTGACCGAAGCAAAGGCTCTTGTTGAGGCCGCTCCAAAGGCACTCAAGGAAGGCGTAAACAAGGCAGAAGCCGAAGACATCAAGGCGAAGATCCTTGCAGCCGGCGGAACCGTCGAACTGAAGTAATTCGGTTTCCCTTACGGGATATAAAATGGGGCGGCCTAGCAATAGGCTGCCCCTTTTTTATGGCTGCGCGTTCGGCATCCATAAACAAACATGTTCTGGCCCTTTTCTTTTGAAAATCCTGCGGGTTGCGGGCAGTCATGGCACATGCATGACAACGCCGACCTCGCCGCCCTGATTCGCAACATTCCGGATTATCCCAAACCGGGAATCCTATTCCGCGACGTCTCCAGCCTGCTGCTCGACGCAGACGGCTATCGCATGACCATTGACCGGCTCGCGGCGCTGGTGGACCCGGATACGCAGCTTGTCGCTGGTATTGAGGCACGTGGCTTTATCGTGGCGTCTGCTCTGGCATATGTGCTGGGCCTTGGCCAATTGATGCTGCGTAAGCCCGGTAAACTGCCGGGCGAGAAAATCGGCACGGATTACACGCTCGAATATGGCACCGACCGCATTGAAATGCATGTCGGCCATGTGCAGCCTGACCAGAAAGTGCTGCTGGTCGACGATTTGATTGCCACGGGTGGCACGGCCCTGGCTGGCGTTGACTTAATCCAGCAAGGCGGCGGCAGGGTTGAACAAGCTTTGTTCATCGTTGACCTGCCTGACCTTGGCGGCGCGGCCAAGTTGCGCGCCAACGGCGTACGGGTCGGATCGCTCATCGGTTTTGACGGCGATTAAGCGCGCCGAATCATTCAGCCTAGTTTTGTGGGTAACGCGACGCGCATGTCTTGATTTTTGAAGGCTCAGGCCGCTTCCCGCTGACTTCAAAGCGGGCGATATATCCACCCAATTTCAATTGTTCGGTAAAGCCCGTCAAACGATAGCCCACGGCATCAAATTCGCAGAACAGCAGCTTCGGCGGAATACCGTGTTGGGCGGTGGGGCGATCGCGGTCTACAACAATGACCTGTCCGCCCTTGGCGAGCGCAGGCCGCATGCGCCATAGGAACGCGTAGGGCTCGGCTATTTCATGATACATATGCACCATGAAAACCCGGTCAAAGCTGTTTTCTGGCAAGCGGGGATCATCCAGAGCGCCTTCCTTGATGGCAACATTATCGAGCTGTTCGCGCGTGACCCGGGCGCCCAGTCGGTCAAGCGCATCCCGATTGATATCCTGCGCAAGCACGCGCCCTTTTGGTCCAACGCGGTCTGCAAGGCGGATGGTGTAATAGCCCTCGCCTGCCCCGATATCCGCCACTGTGGTCCCAAGCTGGATCCCGGCCCAATCCATCACAAATTCGGCCTCACCTGCTTCATCACGTGCGGCCTCAGTCGAAAATTCGGTATCACCCGCTGTGGAGACTAGACGTTCCGCGCGCGGGAATGCTTCCGCACTCTCGCTGCGTTCGTCTGCAGTGCCCGCTGGCGTGCAACCGCTCACCAATAGCAGTGGAACCGCAATGATCGCCAGAAAGCTCAAACGGGCGTTCGTGCGCATGCCCAACCCGTCTTACGCGTCGGCCATTACAGCTGCTGGGGTAGCAGCCTGTTGATCGAACTTCTGGAAAACATCCTTCACCCAATGTGGCAAGGGAATGGGGCGATGCGTGTCAAGGTCGACATGCACGCTGACAAGATCAACTGTTGCGCGCAAATCGTCTGAGCCATCTTCGGTAATGCCATGGATTTCGACGATTTGGGTCATGCTCGTCCGCCCAGTCGCAACCGTTCGCGCCATAACCTCAATAAGCTCGTCCGGCTTGATCGGCGCAAACCATGTGACGGTCGCCTTTTTGACATGAAACTCCAAAGGCGCGCCATCGGCATAATCGCGGAATTTCGCCTCGCGCCAATATTCGGTCACCGCAACATCGGCATAATCCAGATAGCGCGCGTTAAAAACGACGCCCTGCGCGTCCGTCTCTGACCAGCGCACGCGGAAACGGTGATGGAAAGCAAACTCGCTCCGCGCCATGTCAGATTGCCTTTGATTGGCCAGGGGTGTTGACCCCCATCGATTGCAGGTAACGCTTCACGTTGCGTGCGGCCTGACGCAGGCGGTGTTCGTTTTCAACCATAGCGATGCGCACATAGCCTTCGCCATCTTCGCCATATCCCACACCCGGCGCGACTGCGACCTTTGCTTCGGTCAGCAACTGTTTGGAAAACTCTAGGCTCCCCAAATGCGCAAGCGCAGGCGGCAATGGTGCCCATGCGAACATCGACGCCTTCGGTGCAGGAATGTCCCAGCCAGCGCGGCCAAATGCTTCGACAAGGATATCGCGGCGCTTGTGATAGAGCTGCCGATTTTGTTCGACGATGTCTTGCGGGCCATTTAATGCAGCGCACGCCGCCGCCTGAATGGGCGTAAATGCTCCATAATCGAGGTAGCTTTTAACGCGCGTCATCGCAGCGATCAGTTCGCGGTTACCCACGGCAAAACCGATACGCCATCCTGCCATCGAATAGGTTTTGGACAATGACGTGAATTCAACGGCCACATCTTTGCCGCCCTTCACCTGCAAAATGGACGGGGTCGGGTTGCCGTCAAAATAGAGTTCTGAATAGGCAAGATCGGACAATATCCAGACCTTGTTCTCTTTCGCCCAAGCAACAAGCCGCTCGTAAAACGCCAGATCGACGGTTTCTGCGGTGGGGTTGGACGGATAGTTGACCACCAAAATCGACGGCCGCGGGACTGTGAACGCCATGGCGCGCTCCAGGGACCGGAAATAATTTTCATCAGGCGTCGTGGGTACGGACCGAATGGTTGCACCGGCGATGATGAAACCGAACGTGTGGATCGGGTAGCTTGGGTTCGGCGCCAAGACGACGTCACCCGGCGCAGTGATAGCGGTTGCAAGGCTTGCAAGGCCCTCTTTCGAACCCATTGTCACGACGACTTCGGTTTCGGGATCAACATCCACCCCAAAGCGGCGCGCATAATAATTGGCCTGCGCCTTACGGAGGCCGGGAATACCTCTGGAAGCAGAATAGCCATGAGCATCTGGCTTTTGCGCGACTTCGCACAATTTTTCGATGACATGGGGCGGCGGCGGCAAATCGGGATTGCCCATGCCCAGATCGATAATGTCCTCTCCCGCACCACGGGCCGCCGCACGCATCGCATTAACTTCAGCGATAACATAAGGTGGCAGACGCTTGATGCGGTAGAATTCTTCGGACATTGGCTCCCGTTTCCGGTTAGTTGTTTACAGAGCCACCCTCATGCGCGAAGTTTTCGCGCATTTCCAGAAAAAGCTTTCGGACCGCGGATTAGCGCGGCCGATTGCCTTTCGCTTTGTGCCGCACGCCATGCTTTGACGGGGGTGGTCCATCATTGCGGAATGGACGTACACCGTCACGGTTCGATCCACCACGTGGACCACCGCGTGGCGGGCCATCACCGCGAGGTCCATCTCCGCGTGGATTGACGCCCAATTGGGCACGTTGCGGGCGGCCACCATCGCGGCCTCCGTCGCGACCCATGCGCTTGTTTTCACGCGCAGCTTCACGTGGCGGGCCATTGGCTTGCACGATCTCAACATCATTGTCTTCGTCATGCCCCGGCTGCGCGATTGCCTTGGCAAATTTTGCAACAGCGGCAGCAGCGATACCCACATGGGTTTCGTTCGCGGCAATCCGGATGGCACCAATGTCGTTCTTGGTCACACCGCCACGACGGCACAGCAGCGGCAATATCCATTTTGGATCTGCGTTGTTACGGCGGCCAACGTTGAGCTTGAACCAAACAGAATCGTCAAATCCGGCGCGATGGTCATCACGCGGACGTTCGCGCGTGCCGTCATCCAGCATGTCTTCTGCCTGCGGCATTTTGGCGCGATGCACACGAACCAGCGCAGCGGCGATGTCTTCAGCCGACATCGTTTCGAGCAGCTTTGCACCCAATGCACGATCTTCATCTTCTACTTCGACAGGTGTCAAAAGTGTTTCGAGCAGACGTTCATGGTCCTTGGCGCGGATATCTGCGGCAGTCGGGACTTTAATCCAGTCTGCCTCAATCTTCGCGCCGCGCAACATCGATTCAACGCGCTTGCGGCGCTGATAGGGCACAATGAGAACGGCAGTACCCTTACGACCCGCACGCCCCGTACGTCCCGACCTGTGCTGAAGCCCTTCGGCATCGCGTGGCAATTCAACGTGGACCACCAACGACAGGTTGGGCAAATCGATACCGCGCGCCGCAACGTCGGTTGCAACGCATACACGGGCACGGCGGTCACGCAGCGCCTGAAGCGCGTGGTTCCGCTCGGACTGCGAATGCTCACCCGACAGCGCAACGACATTGAAGCCGCGCTCGGTCAAGCTGGCATGCAGGCGGCGCACATTTTCACGCGTCGCACAAAACAGGATAGCGGTTTCGGCCTCATGCAAACGCAGCAGATTCACAACTGCGTTCTCAATGTCCGGTGGAGCGACCGTGACGACCTGATAGCTGATGTCGCCATGGCCGCGGTCTTCGCCGACGGTGGAGATACGCAGGGCGTCTTGTTGGTAACGCTTTGCTAGCGACACGATTGGTTTCGGCATCGTGGCCGAGAAAAGCAAAGTGCGGCGGCCTTCGGGCGTCGCGTTCAATATTTCTTCGAGTTCCTCGCGGAAACCCATGTCGAGCATTTCATCGGCTTCGTCGAGAATCGCGACCTTCAAAGCGGACAGGTCAAGTGCGCCACGCTCCAAGTGATCGCGCAAACGGCCGGGGGTTCCGACGACGATTTGTGCGCCTTGATTGAGCGTGCGCCGTTCTTTCGACGCGTCCATGCCGCCAACGCAGGTAGCGATGCGGACGCCAGCCTTGGCATATAGCCACATGAGTTCGCGGCTGACCTGCAAGGCCAGTTCGCGCGTTGGTGCGATGATGAGTGCGGCGGGTTCGCGCGCAAGGCTGACCAGTCCACCATCAAGGATTTGCGGTGCCATGGCCAAGCCAAAAGCAACGGTTTTGCCTGATCCAGTCTGGGCCGACACGACAAGGTCGCGGCCTTCGGCCTCAGCTGTGATGACAGCAGATTGAACAGGGGTTAAAGCAGTATAGCCACGAGCGGTGAGCGCTTCATCAAGAAGCGGGGGAAGATTTTCAAACGTCATTATTGCGCGCCTTTGCGCCCTTTTTTACCTAATGTCCATGCTGCGCCGCACAACAAAACAATCTTCGACAATTTTCTGACATTTGTTATGCATGGAATATGGCCGATTCACCGAAATTCCCACCCTTCATGGATCCCGACCAATTCGCCAAAATGCTTGAGGGTTCGGCAGCCTCTGCAACTGACCCAATGAAGGCATATCGCGCCGCGATGGACGCGTGGGGGACGATACTTGCGCCATTGGCCAAGGCCGGTCGCAGCAAAATTGACCCGTCGGATCGCCGCTTTGCTGCACCTGAATGGGAACACCCAGTTTTCGACCTGATGCGTCAGGGATATCAGGTGATGTCTGACTATATGCTCGGCGCGGCTGATCAGTTGGATGGCGTCGCCGATAGTGACAAAGCCAAAATGGGCTTTGCCATTCGTAGCATGATAGAGGCGATGAGCCCGGCAAATTCACCCTTCACCAACCCCGTCGCACTACAACGGGCGATGGAGACCAACGGCGCAAGCCTGATGTCGGGCATGCAAAATTTGATGACAGATTTGCAGCGCGGCCAGCTGACGCACAGCGATTCTAATGCCTTTAAGCTGGGCGAAAACATCGCGGCAACGCCGGGCAAAGTCGTCCATCAAACGCCGTTGTATCAGCTGATCCAATATGATCCCACGACCCCGGACGTGTTGGCAACGCCGCTGATTATTTTTCCGCCATGGATCAACCGCTTCTACATTCTTGATCTGACGTCCGAAAAAAGCTTCATCAAATATTGCGTTGACCAAGGCATCACCGTTTTTGTCGTGTCTTGGAAATCTGCTGATAGCTCGATGAAGGACATTGTCTGGGACGATTATATCGCAGCCCAGATAGATGCGATTGATACCGTGCGCGACGGCCTTGGCGTGCCAGATGTGCATGCGATAGGATATTGTGTTGCCGGAACGACCTTAGCCGCGACGCTTGCCGTGCTCGCCGCAACTGACGGTGCCGACAAGGTGCGCAGCGCGACATTTTTTACCGCGCAAGTCGATTTCAGCACGGGCGGCGAGCTGCTGAATTTCATCGACGACAATCAGATCACGATGGTCGAAACGTTGAGTGCACCGCATGGCTATTTGGACGGTCGCTTCCTTGCGCTGACGTTCAACATGCTGCGCGGCAAGGACCTGATTTGGTCGACGGTCGTCAAAAATTATTTGCTGGGTGAAGATTACCCCGCGTTCGATC
>NZ_JBIICH010000095.1:0-7847 GCF_044239005.1 Sphingorhabdus sp.
AGATTTCCGACATGAAGCGATGGCGCAGTCGCATCGAAGCCGATATATCCCGGAACAATCTCTTTAGACGCAAGCGCATCAAGCGCCGCCGCGTCGGTTGTTTGGTGGATGTAGCCGCGTGCATCAAGCTGGCGAAGGAGATCAGATTTATAAGCAGTCATAGCGCGTTAGCGCCTAGCATGGAGTTTCGACATTGGCCAATATTTCGATGACGGAAACGGTGCTGCAATGTCATCCGCTGAGCGAAAAGGGTTTTGTAGGCGGAATAGCCGTGCACGTTGATCGCGCCGAAGCCGGTCGTTTGCAGATAAAATACACGCTGCACGGGGTAATCGACGGGGTACATTTCCCCGAAGCGGCGCAACCGGAACGCACGGACGGACTTTGGAAAGACACATGTTTTGAATTGTTTTGCGGCCGCGCCGATGACGGTAGCTATGTCGAATTCAACTTCGCGCCGTCGGGGCAATGGGCGGCATATGCCTTTACCGGATACCGCGCAGGCATGACGGAGCTTGCCTGTGCGCCACCGCAGATAGGCTGCACGGCGGGGGAGGGCATGTTCGAAATGACGGTCACACTGGACCTGCCCGAATCTTTGCGCGCGGTGGATGTAATGGCCGGGTTAAGCGCCGTTATCGCGGACAAGCACGGACGTACCGCTTATTGGGCACTCGCGCACCCACCGGGGAAAGCGGATTTTCATCATAAGGATTGCTTTGCCCTGCAACTGGAGGCACGAAGCGCGGCATGAAATTTGGAATTGATCGCCTCCTGACGGAGCCAGAACTTCGCAAGCCATTGGCGGGTAAACGTGTCGCGTTACTGGCCCATCCAGCATCGGTGACAGCAGACCTGACGCACGCACTGGATGCACTGGCTGCGCTCGACGATGTTAATGTGACCTCTGCCTTTGGCCCCCAGCATGGCCTTCGGGGTGACAAGCAAGACAATATGATGGAGTCGCCCGACTTCACCGACCCAGTGCTCGGGATCCCGATATTCAGCCTCTATGGCGAAGTGCGGCGCCCTTCCGTCGAGTCGATGGAGACCTTTGATGTCATCCTGATCGATATGCAGGATCTCGGTTGCCGGATTTATACGTTTATTACGACGCTGCTCTATGTGCTTGAGGCATCTGCCGCGCATGGCAAATCGGTTTGGGTATTGGATCGCCCGAACCCTGCGGGTCGCCCCATAGAAGGCCTGACGCTGCAAAAGGGATGGGAGAGCTTTGTTGGCGCGGGCCCGATGCCCATGCGGCACGGCATGACTTTGGGTGAGATCGGGCATTGGTTTATCGATCATTACAAAATCGACGTCGAGTATCGCGTTATTGAAATGGCCGGTTATGAACCAGACGCGGCACCCGGATATGGCTGGCCTGCCGATCGGATATGGATCAACCCAAGCCCCAATGCGGCCAATATCAACATGGCGCGCGCTTATGCGGGCACCGTGTTGCTGGAAGGGGCAACATTGTCAGAGGGCAGGGGAACGACCCGTCCGCTGGAGATATTCGGCGCGCCGGACATTAACGCGCGCGATGTAATTGCCGAAATGCGGGCATTTGCGCCGCAATGGCTCAATGGCTGCACGCTTCGGGAAATTTGGTTCGAACCGACATTCCACAAGCATGTGCATCAACTGTGTCATGGTGTGCACATCCACGCAGAAGGTCCATCATATGACCATGATGCGTTCCAACCATGGCGGATCCAGGCATTGGCATTCAAAGCCATCCGGCGGCTCTATCCCGAATATGATCTGTGGCGCGACTTCCCGTATGAATATGAATTCGGCAAGCTCGCCATTGACGTGATCAACGGCGGCCCGGCCTTGCGTGAATGGGTCGATGCACCCGACAGCACGCCTGAGCAACTGGACGCAATGACGTCAGTTGATGAACAGGATTGGCTTCAGAAACGCGCGCAATATCTGCTATATTAGTGGCCGTGCTTCCGGCTTAATTCGCGCATCGCGTCATCAAGACCTTCCAGCGTCAGCGGGTACATCCGGTCGTTCATCAATTCCTTGATGATTTTGGTGGATTGCGAATAGCCCCATTGTTTTTCGGGCACGGGGTTAAGCCAGACCGTGGCGGGATAGGTGTTCGTAATCCGGTTCATCCATACAGCACCGGATTCTTCGTTGAAATGCTCCACCGATCCGCCGGGATGCGTGATTTCATAGGGGCTCATCGATGCATCGCCGACCATGACCACCTTATAGTCATGCGGGAATTTGTGCAGCAGATCCCACATCGGTGTGCGTTCGCTAAACCGGCGCTTATTGTCTTTCCAAACGCCTTCATAGGGACAGTTGTGGAAATAGAAAAATTCCAGGTTTTTGAACTCGCTAGTGGCCGCACTGAAGAGTTCTTCGCAAAGCTTGATGAACGGATCCATAGACCCGCCGACGTCCAGCATCAGCAAGACCTTGATCGCATTACGGCGTTCGGGGCGCATTTGAATGTCCAACCAGCCTTTGCGCGCGGTGCCATTGATTGTGCCGTCAATATCGAGCTCTTCAACCGCGCCATCGCGGGCAAAGCGGCGCAGCCGGCGCATCGCGATCTTGATGTTGCGGGTGCCCAACTCGCGCGTGTTGTCGAGATTCTGGAATTCGCGCTTGTCCCAAACCTTTACGGCCCGCTTGTGCTTGGATTCGCCGCCAATGCGGACGCCTTCGGGATTATAACCCGAATTGCCATAAGGTGATGTGCCGCCGGTTCCGACCCATTTGTTGCCGCCTTCGTGGCGCTTTTCCTGTTCCTCGAGCCGCTTTTTCAGCGTCTCCATCAGCTCGTCCCAGCTGCCCATTTTTTCGATCTTGGCCATTTCCTCTGGCGACAGATATTTCTCGGCGATCGCCTTTAACCAATCGGCGGGTACATCGACATCGTTTTGGCCATATTCAGTGAATACACCTTTGAAAACCTTGCCAAATACCTGGTCGAAACGGTCCAAAAGCGCTTCGTCCTTCACCAGTGTGGCGCGGGCCAAATAATAAAATTCTTCGGGACTTTGGTCGATAACATCGGCATCCAAAGCGGCGAGAAGCGCAAGATGCTCTTTCAATGAAGCGGATATACCGGCGGACCGCAACTCTTCCATGAATGAGAAAAACACCGGCAGGCTCCTGTTTAATTGACCAGTTAAAGCTTTTGGCTGTTTCGGCACGCGCCGTCAACAACCGGCGATTAACTCTGTGATAACCATATTGGGGTAGGCCCCGTTACAAACGACAGAACAAGGTGCCAAAGCCATGAAAATGGATAAAGTCGCATTGAGTGAAAATCACTGGATCCACGAAACCGCACAGATATGTGGTGAGGTTACCGTTGGCTGTGCCGAAGCTGCAGGTGTGCTCGAACAAGCGCTACAATCCGCAGATTGGCTCAAGGCAAGGCACGGCGAGATGACCGAGCTGACGCAAGCACTTGATGCGGACATCGCGGAGGTGGCGCAGGCGACCCGAGACGCCAGGATTTTGGCCGAAGCCGCTGTCGCAAAGCTGAAGACGGGGCACGACACGGTTCAGCTATCATTGGCGAGCTTTTCGGAACTCATCAGTCTCATCATGAGCCTTGGTTCGCATATCACCGGTTTTGCAGCAGCGATGGAGCAAGTGAAGCGGGTGTCGCAATCGATCGATTCGATTGCGCGCACGACCAACATGCTGGCGCTCAATGCTGCGATTGAGGCGGAAAAGGCGGGGGCCGCTGGGCAGACGTTCGCGGTCGTGGCAGCTGAAGTCAAAAAGCTGGCGCATGATACGCGGCGCGCTGCGGTGGAAATAACCGGAACGGTAAACTCCCTTTCGCATGAAGCCGCAAAATTTGTCGTGGAAATCGAGGAGGGTGTATCGACAAGCGGCGCCGCGCAAGAGCAATTCGCGAGCCTGCAGGAGCTCATTTATGGCGTGAGCGATGTCGTTGCCAAGGTGGGTGATCACAACCGAGAGATTGCAGACAGCACCGCACAAATTCACCGTGGGCTGGTCGATTCGCAAAATGTTCGTGATGCGGTCGAAGGGGCCAATGGCGAAATGTTTACGGCTGTTGTGCGTGCGCATAGCCAGATCGGCGGTCTGGAATTGCAGGCAAACAAGATGTTTGACCATATTGTGCACAGCGGATTGTCAAAGCGCGATAGCGAATTTGTCGAGCTGGCCCGCCAAAAGGCCGAAGAAGTAAAAGCATTAACCGAGGCCGCAATCGCGGATGGTACGCTGACGTTAGAGGCGCTGTTTGATACCGATCTGCGTCTCATCGAGGGTAGCAATCCGCCGCGCTTTACATCGAAGCTGACACCATGGGCGGAACAACATTGGCAGCCATTTATTGAAGCCGTCAAAGACAGCAATCCCGACGAAATAATGTCGGTTGTGTGCAGCAGCCTTAAAGGCTTCTTACCCGTACAGTTGAAAGAACTGTCGCGAGCGCCAACGGGCGATATCGCGCATGACACAAAATATTGCCGCAACGGCCGCGTCATTCAGGACCCGGTGGATATCCCTGCAAAAACAAGCGAGCAGGACTATATGATGGCCGTATTTCGCCACGAAGGCGACGGCCATTCTTACAAGGTCATGCGGAACGTATATGTCCCATTGCGCATAAATGGACGCCGCTGGGGCGATTTTGAAATCGCTTACAGCGTCTAAATAAGGCGCAGTTTAGCTGTTTGGCCGCCGTGCCATAAAGGCCAGCCGTTCAAACAACATCACGTCCTGCTCATTCTTAAGCAACGCGCCGTGAAGTGGCGGAATGGCCTTTGTTGGGTCGCGTGACTGTAGAACATCAAGTGGCATGTCTTCGTGCAGCAACAGCTTGAGCCAATCGAGCAATTCGCTCGTGCTTGGCTTTTTCTTAAGGCCTGGGACGTCCCGAACTTCGTAAAAAATGTCCATGGCCTTCGACACCAGCATTTTTTGGATACCGGGGAAGTGGACATCAATGATGGACTGCATCGTCGTGCGATCAGGGAATTTGATATAATGGAAGAAACAACGGCGCAGGAACGCGTCAGGCAGTTCCTTTTCATTGTTCGATGTAATGATAACGATCGGGCGCTCGACCGCTTTGACGGTTTCCTGCGTTTCGTACACAAAGAATTCCATGCGATCGAGTTCCTGAAGCAAATCGTTCGGAAATTCGATGTCGGCTTTGTCGATTTCGTCGATCAAAAGAACGGGCAACTGAGGCGCGGTGAACGCTTCCCAAAGCTTACCCTTCTTGATGTAATTTTTGATGTCGTGAACGCGCTCATCGCCCAATTGGCTATCGCGCAAACGGGCAACGGCATCATATTCATACAGGCCTTGATGCGCCTTGGTCGTGGATTTGATGTTCCATTCAATCAACGGCGCATTGAGTGCGGTCGCGATTTCCTGCGCCAGGACGGTCTTGCCGGTGCCGGGTTCGCCTTTGACGAGAAGCGGGCGGCGTAGCCGCGTGGCTGCGTTTACGGCAACTTTCAAATCATCAGTTGCGACGTAATTATCAGTGCCTTCAAAGCGCATGGACGGACCCCGTTTGTTAATCGAACGATTAATTCGTTAAGTGGGCCCACCGCGTTATGCAATATAATAGTTTACGCCGCGGAGTATTGGACAGGTGGCGCGCATTTCGTTTTGCAACGTTGGTCCCGCCAGATTGCGCACGCACTATTCCAGCAATGGCTGACGGAGACCCGCACAAAAGTGCGAGTATTCGGTCCATAACCTCAACCGCTCAGAAATATAAACGCGGCAGACCGTCGCTTATTGGTCGAGGAAGCTGCGCATTTTGCGGCTGCGGCTTGGGTGCTTCAGCTTGCGGAGTGCTTTCGCCTCGATCTGACGAATACGCTCGCGCGTAACGCTGAACTGTTGACCAACTTCTTCCAATGTATGGTCGGTGTTCATGCCAATACCAAAACGCATGCGCAGCACGCGCTCTTCGCGCGGTGTCAACGACGCCAGAACGCGGGTCACAGTTTCCTTCAAGTTCGCCTGAATGGCGGCGTCGACGGGAATGATAGCGTTTTTGTCTTCGATGAAGTCACCAAGATGGCTGTCTTCCTCGTCGCCAATTGGCGTTTCGAGGGAGATCGGCTCCTTCGCGATCTTCATGACCTTGCGCACTTTTTCGAGCGGCATGGAAAGTCGCTCGGCCATTTCCTCTGGTGTCGGCTCGCGGCCTTGCTCATGCAAGAACTGACGGCTGGTCCGCACCAGCTTGTTGATCGTTTCGATCATATGCACTGGAATACGGATGGTGCGGGCTTGGTCCGCAATCGAACGCGTAATCGCCTGACGAATCCACCATGTTGCGTAAGTGCTGAACTTGTAACCACGGCGATATTCAAATTTATCGACCGCCTTCATGAGGCCGATATTGCCCTCTTGAATGAGATCAAGGAACTGAAGACCGCGGTTGGTGTATTTCTTCGCGATGGAAATAACGAGGCGCAGATTGGCCTCGACCATTTCTTTCTTCGCAATACGCGCTTCGCGTTCGCCCTTTTGCACCATGTTGACGATGCGGCGGAATTCACCCAGCGACATGCCGGTATTCGCGGCAATGTCCGCTATTTCGCTGCGAATGCGCTCAACGCCTTCGGCTTCGTTCGTCGCGAACGCCGTCCATTTTTTGTCGAGGTTGGATACTTCGGCCAGCCAATTTTCGTCGAGCTCACGGCCCATATAGCTGTCAAGGAATGCCTTGCGCGGAACCTTGTGACGCTCGGCCAAACGCAGCATTTGACCACCAAGCGCGGTCAAACGACGGTTGAACGAATATAATTGGTCGACCAGATATTCGATTTTGTTCGCGTGGAACTGGACGCTTTCGACTTCCGCAGTCAATTCTTCACGTAATTTGTGATACTTATTTTCGGAAGCTGAGGAAAACTCTTCGCCGGCGTTCAAAGCGCGCATCCGCTCCAACTGAATGTTCGAGAATTTCTTGAACAAAGAGGTGATCTTGGCAAAACGCTCCAATGCCGCGGGCTTCAGCGCTTCTTCCATCTGCGCGAGGCTGAGCGTGTTGTCTTCTTCCTCTTCTTCAACCGGGCGTGAACGCCGCTCGGTCATATCATCGTCGTCACTCGCCGATTCCGGCTCTTCGTCGACTTCGTCTTCTTCCTTGTAAGAAACCCCAGCGGTTTTTTCGCTGATTTCCCCATCGCCTTCTTCTTCCTCGTCGTCGGTCAGCGTTTCAGGCGCTTTCGACAACATGGCGTCAAGGTCAAGGATCTCGCGCAGCTGCATTTCGCCGTCGTTAAGCGCGTTCGACCAGTCAATAATGGCGTGGAAGGTGATTGGGCTCTCGCAGAGGCCGAGGATCATCGTGTCGCGACCCGATTCAATCCGCTTTGCAATGGCGATTTCGCCTTCGCGGGACAGCAATTCAACCGCGCCCATTTCGCGCAAATACATCCGCACAGGGTCATCGGTACGTTCGCCCGTTCCGGTTTTCTTGACCGTGCTGGTCAGCGAGCGCGGGTCATTTTCAGAGATATTGTCGACGGTTTCGACTTCTTCCTCTTCCTGCTCGTCCTCGCCATCTTCGCCAGCTTCGTCATTCTCGACGATTTGTACGCCCATGTCATTGATGGCCGACATGACGTCTTCGATTTGTTCGGAAGACATCTGATCCTGCGGCAAGGCAGCATTTAATTCGTCATAGGTGAGGAAACCGCGGCGCTTTGCCTTGGCTAGCAGTTTTTTGATTGTCGCATCGTTCAGGTCAATCAGCGGTGCATCGCCGTTTTCGACCATATCTTCTTCATTCTCGTTTACGCGACTTGCCAAAATAATTCCCCGATACTGTCATAAATCGTCCGCATCTCGCCTGAAAA
>NZ_JBIICH010000096.1:0-7842 GCF_044239005.1 Sphingorhabdus sp.
CGGGGCAGCCCATGTTGATATCGATAATCGCCGCGCCGCGGTCTTCGTTCAGCTTCGCCGCCTCACCCATTTCATATGGTGCACAGCCAGCCAACTGCATCGACACAGGCTCTTCAATCGCATCCCACTCGCATTTTTGGATGCTCTGGCGCGTTTCGCGGATCATCGCTTGGCTCGCGATCATCTCGGTCACGTTTAAGCCAGAGCCAAATTGCCGCACGATTTTGCGAAATGGCATATCGGTGACGCCAGTCATCGGCGCCAGAATGACGGGACAATTGATTTCAATATTGCCGATTTGGATAGGTTTCAGCTGCATTTTCAAAACTTGCCTAAAATTTAGGCAGGCCGTTACCCGCTTTCGGCTTGGCGGGCAAGTGCGCTGTCGCTAGAGCGCGGCTATGGTAACTGTACCCATCACCGTTGCGCTCATTGTCGCCGCTGGCTCTGGAAGTCGCGTGGGCGGGGATATCCCCAAACAATTTCGTCCGGTACGCGGCAAACCCATGCTGCGGCACAGCTATGAAGCACTGTCCGCGCATCCATCAATTTCCAAGGTCTATGTTGCGATTGGCGCGGGCCAAGAGGCCGAGGCTTCGGCAGCGCTGCACGGCCTGCCCGCGGCGATCTTTGTTCACGGCGGCGCGACAAGGCGGGAAAGCGTGCATTTGGGCGTAAAGGCGATTGCAGCCGATGGGGGTGCAGACCGGATATTGATCCATGACGCCGCGCGGCCATTTCTGCCCGGCACGGTCATTGACGACTTAATCAAAGCACTCGACGAAGCCCCCGGCGCTGTCCCTGCCCTGCCCGTTGTCGACAGCCTTTCGAGAGGCGACCAAAATCTGTCCGAAACCGTAGACCGCGAACATCTCTGGCGCATTCAAACGCCGCAGGCCTTCGCCTTTGCCGATATTTTGGCCGCGCACGAAATTTGGGCCGGCGACGAGCCAACCGATGACGCCCGCATGCTGATGGCCAGTGGTGGGCAAGTTCGCATTGTTGAGGGATCAGAAGCGCTCAACAAATTCACCTTTTCAACCGATTTTGCAGGATCGACTATGCCGTCATTTCGAAGTGGCAATGGGTTTGACGTGCATCGCCTTGTTCCCGATGCTGAACTTTGGCTGTGCGGTGTTCTCATTCCGCATGACAAGGGTCTTGCGGGGCACAGCGATGCGGACGTCGCCATGCATGCGCTTACCGATGCGATATTGGGCGCCATCGCCAAGGGCGACATTGGCGACCATTTTCCGCCGACCGACCCGCAATGGCGCGGCGCATCATCAGACCGATTTCTGGCCTATGCGATGCAGCTCGCCCGCGACGAGGGCTATGCCCTTGCCAACGCCGACGTGACCATCATTTGCGAGCGCCCCAAAGTTGGTCCTTTCCGGGGACAGATGCGGCAACGGCTGGCCGAAATAATGGCTGTTGATGTTGATTGTATATCGGTAAAGGCAACAACCACCGAGATGCTGGGTTTTACTGGCCGCGGCGAAGGCATCGCTGCGCAGGCCACCGCTACTTTTGAGAAATATTGATTATGGAAACCGTTTTACCCGCCGATATCGCGCAAATGGCCGCGCGTGTAGTTGCCGAAAACAAGGCCGCTGGCCGCACTGTCGCTGTCGCTGAAAGCTGCACGGGTGGGCTGGTGAGCGCCGCAATCACCGAAGTCCCCGGCAGCAGCGCCATATTGGGCTCTGGCTATGTGACATATAGCAACCAAGCCAAAATGACGATGCTGGGGGTCAATGAAGATATTATCGACACCTTTGGCGCTGTGTCGGTCGCGGTCGCATGGGCGATGGCGCAGGGCGCGTTGAAGAAAAGTGGCGCAGACATTGCCGTGGCGATCAGCGGCGTTGCTGGACCTGACGGCGGAACAGCGAACAAGCCCGTGGGCACGGTTGTCTTTGCAGTCGCGCTGAAAGGGCAAAATCCCGAAGATGTGGTCGGCGATAAGAGAGCCTTTGGTGCAGATAAAAGCCGCGCCGATATCCGCGCCTTTGCAACGCTTTATGCGCTTGAGCTTTTACTGCCGCCTGCGCCGTAAAGTGCATCCGCACGGTCGATAAAGGCCGTTGTCATTTTGCGCAGGGCTGAATCAAAAAACTGTCCGGCCAGTGCCTCAAACACACGGTTGCGGAATGAAAAATCGACGGTGAAGTCGACGATTGACCCGCCGTCCGCGACATCTTCAAATGTCCAAGCGTTATGCAAATGTTTCATGGGGCCGTCGAGATAATCCACGACAATCGACGAATGCGGGGTTTTGACTACCCGGCTGCTGAAGGTTTCCCGAAGCGATTTGAAGCCGACAATCATGTCCGCCAGCATTTCGCCTTCTTCATCCTTGCGAATGCGGATGGCGCTGACCCACGGCAAAAATTCGGGATAGCGCGCAACATCGCCCACCAGATTGTACATCTGTTCCGCACTATGCGGCAAATGACGGCGTTCGTGATGGTGCGGCATTCGGGCTGTTACCGAGCCTTGGCCAATTGCAATGCGCGCGCATCGCGCATTTTCGCAAAATCATCGCCCGCGTGATAGCTGGACCGCGTGAGCGGCGAGGCTGCGACAAGCAAGAAACCCTTCGCACGGGCAATCGCCGCATAAGCGTCAAATGCCGCTGGCGTCACAAAGTCCATCACCTTTGTGTGCTTGGGCGTTGGCTGCAAATATTGGCCCATTGTCAGAAAATCGATGTCTGCGCTGCGCATGTCATCCATGACCTGATGCACTTCCATCCGCTCTTCGCCCAAACCAAGCATGACGCCCGACTTGGTAAAAATGGACGGGTCGTGGCGCTTTACGGTCTCCAACAAGCGAAGCGATGCGTAATAACGCGCACCGGGCCGGATCGTCGGATACAGGCGCGGAACAGTCTCCAGATTGTGGTTGTACACATCAGGCCGCGCGGTAACGATGGCTTCAACCGCGGCTTGCGCCTTGTTCCGGAAATCCGGCGTCAGGATTTCAATCGTGGTGTTCGGTGTGTTGCGGCGCAGCGCTTCGATCACTTTCACAAACTGGCTCGCGCCACCATCGGGCAAATCGTCACGATCAACCGATGTAATTACAATATGTTCAAGGCCCATTTTTGCCGCCGCAATTGCCACATGCTCCGGCTCTAACGGATCGACCGCGCGCGGCATTCCGGTTTTGACGTTACAAAAGGCACAGGCCCGCGTGCACACATCACCAAGGATCATGACCGTTGCGTGCTTTTTGGTCCAACATTCGCCGATATTTGGGCAAGCGGCCTCTTCGCACACGGTGTTCAAATTCAAGTCCCGCATCAGCTTGCGGGTCTCGTTAAAACCCGCGCCAGTAGGCGCCTTGACGCGGATCCAATCCGGCTTGCGTTCGCGCACGGGGCGCTCGGGTATCGATATCGGAACGTTCATGGCGTTCGAATAGCCGCCATGCCTCAACTTGCCAACTGCAACTTGCCTGCTATGGGTTGCAAAATTCGCAAAGAGGCTATGATGATAATCGACACATTGACGTCGCCGGTAATTCTCTTTTTTGTCCTCGGCTTTATTGCTGCCGCACTTAAGTCCGACCTCAGCATTCCCGAAGCCTTCGCAAAAGCCATGTCCATCTATCTGATGGCGGCCATTGGTTTAAAGGGCGGCGTTGAGGTCGCGAATAGCGGGGTCACTGCAGAAGTGGCGGCTGCCGCGTTGGCAGGCCTTGCCCTCAGCTTTCTTTTGCCGGTCATCGCATTCGCTTTGCTTCGCCAATTTGGCGGGCTTTCCAAAGTCGACGCCGGCGCGGTGGCTGCACATTATGGCTCGGTCAGCGTGGTGACGTTCGTTACCGCAAAAGAAATTCTCACCGGACAAGGTTTAGGCCCAGCAGGCTATATGGTCGCCGTTTTGGCATTGATGGAGACGCCGGCCATTATCACGGGTCTCATGCTTGCGCGGCGGGGCGACACAGATACCGGCGAAAAATCCTCCACGCCATGGCACGAAGTCCTCACCAACGCCTCGGTGATGATTTTGGTCGGCAGTTTTGTGATTGGCATTGTCGCCGGCAGCGATGGCTTCGCACCGATCAAGCCGCTGTTCGATACGGGTTTCCGCGGCGTCCTTTGCTTGTTCCTGCTGGATATGGGGCTGATCGCAGCACGGCGGCTCATGCAGTCGCGCAAGATGAACCTTCGCTTGGTTAGCCTCGCTATTGTCATACCTTTGTTAAACGGTGCAATTGGTACCATTGTCGGAACATTGGTCGGTCTGGATGTCGCGTCTGCCGCTGCGCTTGGCATCTTGGCGGCCAGTGCATCCTACATTGCTGTTCCGGCGGCGATGCGGCTTGCCCTACCCAAAGCCGACCCTGGCATTTACCTCAGCATGTCACTTGGCGTGACCTTTCCCTTCAACATCATCTTTGGCATCAGCATTTTTGCGGCATTCGCCAAAGCAATAGGATGATTTATGATTCAAACTGTCAGCCGTAAGCGGATCGAAATTCTGGTGGATACGCCGCTTGTGCCGCGGGTTGTCGCGCAATTGAAAGCGGTCGACATATCTGGCTGGAGCGTGATTCACGTCGATTCTGGCGGTGGCCGCGCCGGTGCATGGCAAGATGACGATGTCACGGGCGCAAGCGCCAAAACCATCGTGCTGGTCATCGCATCCGAAGCCAAGACGTCCGGCTTGATTGAGGCGATTGCCCCATTGCTCGACAGCTATGGGATGTTGCTCACCATCGGCGATGTGCAGGTTGTGCGTGGGGAAAGATTTTAATGCCCGAATTTGCTGTGCTGGTTGAAGGATATCGCCGCTTCAAATCCGACGCTTATGTCCGCCAAAAGGCGCGCTATGATGAGCTCGCCAATGACGGTCAGGCGCCCCCAATCATGATCATTTCCTGCTGTGATAGCAGGGTCGATCCAGCAACCGTTTTCGACACAAAGCCCGGCCAAGTGTTCGCGTTACGCAATGTGGCAAGCCTTGTTCCGCCTTATGAAATAGGCGGCGGTTTGCATGGTGTGTCCGCTGCCATTGAATTTGGGGTAATGGGATTGGAAGTGCGGCACATTGTTGTGCTAGGTCACGCCCAGTGCGGCGGCATTAAAGCATCATTAGAAGGTGCGAATATCGGCCACGGGGGGCACAGCTTCATTGATGGCTGGGTCGACATTATCCGCCCTGCCCGCGAAAAGATTTTAGCATCAGCCTCTGACGACCCCCAACATGATTTGGAACTGGACGCCATAAGGGTGAGTTTGAAAAACCTGCGCACATTTCCATTCATTGAAGAGCGCGAGCAATCCGGCCAGCTGAAGCTACATGGTGCCTATTTCGGCATCGCCGACGGCATCCTTCACGTGCTCAACGACCAAACTGACCAGTTTGAGGCTCAATGACCCATCAGGTCGCCTTGCCCGCCTTTTATAACGACCTTGACGCGAGTTTTGCCGAAGCGTGGAATGTCGTTGCAGCCGGTGTAACGGACCGGAACAGCCCCGCACACACGCCGACCGTCGGTACCGTTGATGCGGACGGCACGCCACAATTGCGCATTATGATATTGCGCGCGGTGTCGCGTGATAGCCGAAGCTTGCGCTTTCATACCGACGCACGGTCCGACAAGACCGCGCAACTGCGGGACGAGGCGGCTGCCAGTATTTTGGTCTATGACCCTGCGGCAAAAACGCAGATCCGGCTATCCGGTCGCGCCCACATTACCTCCGATGGCGATCTTGCAGATACGGCCTGGTCCGGTTCAACGCCATTTGCCCGCCGCTGTTACATGGCCGAAGCGGCCCCCGGCACGCCGATTGCGCAACCTTCGTCAGGATTGCCCGAATGGATTGAAGGCAAACAACCGGAAGAACATCAATTGGCCGATTACCGAGGCAATTTTGCGGCTTTGATGTTTCAGGCGGACAGCATCGAATGGCTATATTTGGCCAATGCAGGGCACCGGCGCGCACGGTGGCAGTGGGACCAAACGCAAAATCTATGGCTTGGGAACTGGCTGGTTCCCTAAACCGCGTCACATTATCCTAATGGCCAAAGCGCCCTCCTCTGCTGCATTGGCGTTGCAGAGGAGGGTTCGCTTCATGCCATCATTAACGCGTCATCTTTTTATAAGTTGCGCGATGTGGGCGAGTGGCTTCGTCGCCAAGGCGGGCGATTTTGTCTTCTTCGTATGATTCAAAGTTGCCTTCAAACCATTCGACATGGCTGTCGCCTTCAAACGCAAGGATATGCGTTGCAAGACGGTCAAGGAAGAAGCGGTCATGGCTGATGACTACGGCGCAACCTGCGAAGCTTTCCAACGCTTCTTCGAGTGCCGACAATGTTTCAACGTCCAAATCGTTGGTAGGTTCATCGAGCAGAAGCACGTTGCCGCCTTGCTTCAACATCTTCGCCATGTGCACGCGGTTGCGTTCACCGCCGGACAATAGACCAACCTTTTTCTGCTGATCGGTGCCCTTGAAATTGAACGCACCGACATAAGCGCGGGTCGGCGTTTCATGCTTGCCCAATTTCATAAAGTCTGCGCCGCCGGAAATTTCTTCCCACACATTTTTGTTGGGGTCGAGATCATCGCGGCTCTGGTCGACAAAGCCCAAACGGACGGTTTCGCCGATTTCCACTTCACCCGAATCCGGAACTTCCTGACCGGTGATAAGGCGGAACAAAGTCGATTTACCCGCACCGTTTGGACCAATGACACCAACGATGCCGCCTTGCGGAATGGTGAAGGACAGATTTTCAAAGAGCAATTTATCACCATAAGCCTTGGTGACATTTTTGACCTCAATAACCTTGCTGCCCAAACGCTCCGGGATTTGAATGACAATCTGCGCCTTGCCCGGTGTGCGGTTTTCCTGCGCCTCGACCAGCTGGTCAAAGGACTTGATACGCGCTTTCGATTTGGTTTGCCGGGCCTTTGGACTTTGCCGGATCCACTCCAGCTCATCCTTAATCGCCTTTTGACGGCCGGCGTCTTCACGCGATTCCTGCTCCAGACGCTTCGCCTTCTTTTCGAGATAGGTCGAATAATTGCCTTCATAGACAAAGTAACGACCGCGATCGAGTTCGAGGATCCAGCTAACGACATTATCCAAGAAGTAGCGATCGTGGGTCACGAGAATGACGTTGCCCTTATAATCGACCAAATGCTTTTCCAGCCACGCAACGGACTCTGCGTCCAAGTGGTTGGTCGGTTCGTCGAGCAGCAATATGTCGGGCTTTTCCAGCAAAAGCCGCGTCAGCGCGATACGGCGCCTTTCACCGCCCGAAAGGCTGGTGACGGGGCTGTCGCCGGGAGGGCAACGTAGCGCGTCCATAGCGAGCTCCAGCTGGCTATCGAGCGACCAGCCATCGACGGCATCAATCTTTTCCTGAAGCGTGCCCATTTCTTCCATGAGCGCATCAAAGTCGGCATCCTCCGGCGGATCGCCCATGATGGCCGAAATCTCGTTAAAACGATCCACAAGATCGGCAACCGCGCGAACGCCGTCCATGACGTTTTCCTTGACCGTTTTGTTCGGATCAAGCTCTGGCTCCTGCGCCAGATAGCCGACGCGGATATGTTCGCCGGGCCACGCTTCGCCCGTAAACTCTGTATCCATTCCGGCCATGATTTTCATCAGCGTGGATTTACCCGTGCCGTTTGGCCCAACGATGCCGATCTTTGCATCCGGATAGAATTGCAGATTGATGTTGTTGAGGACGGGTTTGCTTGCGCCGGGGAAGGTTTTCGTCATTCCCTTCATTACGAAGCTATATTGGGCTGCCATGGGCTTTAATTCCTGTGTTGCATTACTTTTGATTTGGCCGCTTCCCTAGCTATCTGCGCGTTTCG
>NZ_JBIICH010000097.1:0-7778 GCF_044239005.1 Sphingorhabdus sp.
AAGCGCCTACCGTGTCGTCTTCCCCATCCGGCCAAAAGCCTCAATTTTGAAGGGGTAGTACCAACATGACCGCAATCGGATTAGACAGCCTGCAAACCCGTTCCACCTTGACCGCTGGCGGCAAGACGGTGGATTATTTTTCGATCAAAAAAGTATCGGAAAAATTGGGTGATGTGTCCCGCCTGCCGTTTTCGATGAAGGTATTGCTCGAAAATCTGCTGCGTTTTGAAGATGGCGGCTTCACCGTTTCGGTGCAGGACGTGCAAGCCCTGATCGATTGGCAGAAAGACGCCAAATCGACCCGCGAAATTCAATATCGCCCTGCCCGCGTTTTGCTGCAGGATTTCACCGGCGTGCCGTGCGTGGTTGATTTGGCCGCGATGCGCGACGCGATGACCGCGTTGAAGGCGGACCCTTCGAAGATCAACCCGCTCGTCCCCGTGCATTTGGTTATCGACCACAGCGTCATGGTGGACGAATTCGGCCACCCAAAGGCCGCCGAGCATAATGTGGAAATCGAATATCAGCGCAATGCAGAACGTTATGACTTCCTGAAATGGGGTTCAAAGTCGCTGAATAACTTTAAAGCGGTCCCGCCTGGAACCGGCATTTGCCATCAGGTGAACCTTGAACATATCGCGCAGGCCGTTTGGACCAGCGCAGCCGAAGATGGTGCGACCATCGCCTATCCCGACACCTGCGTTGGCACCGACAGCCACACAACCATGATCAACGGCCTTGGCGTGCTGGGTTGGGGCGTTGGCGGGATTGAGGCGGAGGCCGCGATGCTTGGCCAGCCCGTGTCGATGTTGATCCCTGAAGTGGTTGGGTTCAAGCTGACCGGCGCGCTTGCCGAGGGCGTGACCGCGACCGACCTTGTGCTCACCGCAACACAAATGCTGCGCGCCAAGGGCGTGGTTGGCCGCTTTGTCGAATATTATGGCCCCGGCCTTGCGTCCTTGTCGCTCGCCGACCGCGCGACGCTCGCCAACATGGCGCCCGAATATGGCGCGACCTGTGGCTTCTTTGGCATTGATGACAAGACGCTCGATTATCTGCGTCTGACCGGCCGTGCGGAAGACCAGATTGCATTGGTGGAAGCCTATGCCAAGGAACAGGGCCTTTGGGCCTATGCGGACATGGCGGACCCCATTTTCACCGACACGCTTGAACTCGACATGGGCAGCGTTGTGCCATCGCTTGCCGGACCAAAGCGTCCGCAGGACAAGGTTGTCCTGACGCAAGTCGACAATGTGTTCAACGACGATCTTATCAACGTCTACAAGCATGACAGCGCAAAGCGCGTCGCGGTTGAGGGCAAATCGCACGATATTGGCGACGGTGACGTGGTGATTGCGGCGATTACGTCGTGCACCAACACATCGAACCCAAGCGTTCTGGTTGCCGCCGGATTGGTTGCGCGCAAGGCGAATGCCTTTGGTCTGAAGCCCAAGCCATGGGTGAAGACATCGCTTGCCCCCGGTAGCCAAGTCGTGACCGATTATCTTGACCGTGCGGGTTTAAGCGCGGATCTGGACGCCGTTGGCTTCAACCTTGTCGGCTATGGCTGCACGACCTGCATCGGTAACTCCGGCCCGTTGGCAGAGCCTATCTCCGCCGCGATTAACGGCCATGACATTGTTGCCGCCTCGGTCATTTCGGGCAACCGCAACTTTGAAGGCCGCGTGTCGCCCGATGTACGCGCGAACTTCCTCGCATCGCCGCCCTTGGTTGTGGCCTATGCGCTGAAGGGCACCGTGACCGAAGACTTCACCACCACGCCAATTGGTCAGGCGACCGACGGTTCGGACGTGTATCTGCGCGATATCTGGCCCACCAATCAGGAAGTGCATGATGTCATGACCGCAAACATCGACCGTTCGATGTTCACCGCGCGTTATGCGACCGTTTATGAAGGCGATGCGCATTGGCAGAAAATTCAGGTCGAAGGTTCGGACACCTACACATGGCGCGCCGGTTCGACTTATGTCGCTAATCCACCCTATTTTGAAGGGATGAGCATGACGCCCGCGCCGGTGATGGATATCATCGAGGCAAAGCCGCTGGCGATCTTGGGTGATTCCATCACCACCGACCACATTTCCCCCGCCGGAAGCATCAAAGCGGACAGCCCGGCCGGAAAATTCCTTATGGAACATCAGGTTAGCAAAGCTGACTTCAACAGCTACGGCGCCCGCCGCGGCCACCACGAGGTCATGATGCGCGGCACCTTCGCCAACATCCGCATCAAGAACGAAATGGTCCCCGGCATCGAAGGCGGCATGAGCAGCTACAATGGCGAAGTCATGCCGATCTACGACGCCGCCATGAAGCACAAAGCCGACGGCACGCCCTTGGTGGTCATCGCCGGCAAGGAATATGGCACCGGTTCGTCCCGCGATTGGGCCGCAAAAGGCACCAACCTCCTCGGCGTCCGCGCAGTCATCGTCGAAAGCTTCGAACGCATCCACCGTTCAAACCTGGTCGGCATGGGCGTTTTGCCATTGCAGTTCATGGAAGGCGAAAGCCGCACCAGCTTGCGCCTGAACGCAGATGACAGCTTCACAATCACCAGCGTCGGAAAGCTTCAGCCGCGCCAAACGGTCACTGTCATGGTCACCCGCAAGGACGGCAGCACGTTCAATTTCGACACGCTGTGCCGCATCGACACCGCGAACGAAGTCGAATATTTCATGAACGGTGGCATCCTGCACTATGTGCTGAGGAAGCTAGCCGCCTAAACGCGCGCTAAGATCGACAGCGCCGCCTTCAAATGCGGCGCGTCGATCATTTTGCCGTCTATCTGCAAAACACCCGCGCCGGGGTTGGCTGCGAAGGCATCAACGATGGATTGGGCATGCGCAATCTGCGCGGGCGATGGTGTGAAGCCGGCGCTAATTGACGCGACTTGCGATGGGTGAATGGCAAGCATCCCGGTAAAGCCATCGCGCGCCGCGCGCGCGACATAGGCCGATAGCGCGGCCTCATCGCTGATATTCGGAAAGACTGTATCGATCGCCGCAACGCCCGCCGCATGGGCCGCAAACAGCGTCAGCGACCGCACCATCTCATAGGGCGCGGTGTAGCGGCCATCGTCTTCGCGCGCCGTCGCTGCGCCGACCGCCGCGGGCAAATCCTCCGCACCCCAACTCACGCCCGCCAGATAATGCGAGACTTCGCGCAAAGTCCCCAGATCAAATACCGCACCGGGGGTTTCGGTCGCAATCGGCAAGATCGGCGGGGCTTCGCCATCTTGACTGTCCGCCACCGCTGCGGCTTCTGCGCGGAGCCAATTGACCGAACGTGCGCCCTCCGCCTTGGGCAGGACAATGCCGTCCGGCATATAGGGCAAAACCGACGCCAGATCGTCATGGGTCAGATGGCTATCCTGCGGATTAACGCGAACAAACACCGGCACGGACCGGTCCCCTGACAAAAACTCCGCTGTCGCTTCACGCGCAGCAACCTTGCGATCCACGGCAACCGAGTCTTCCAAGTCGATGATAATCGCATCGGCACCGCTGGCGGATGCCTTGGCAAAACGATCAGGCCGGTCGCCCGGGACGAAGAGGAGTGAACGCAGTTTCATGGAGGCGACGCCTTTCAACTTCACCGTAGCCCTGAGCCTGTCGAAGGGCGCTTATTGGCGGGGCGTGCTTCGACAGGCTCAGCACTACGGTCTAGATATCAGTCGGCGCTTTCTTTAGCAACGCCGCGCGCTCGCAACTGCATACCACTTCGTCGCGCTGATTGAGGCAGCGGTGCAGGAACGTCACAACGCCGGCATCAGGGCGCGACTTGCTTTCTTTTAGCCCAATCACCTCGGTTTCGGCGCGGAGCGTATCGCCGATAAACACCGGTTTAGGCATGATCAGCTTGTCATAGCCAAGGTTCGCGACCAGCGTACCCAAGGTCGTGTCCCCCACCGACAGCCCGACCATGAGGGCAAAGGTAAAGGTGCCGTTGACGAGAATTTGCCCGAACTCGCTCGCCTTTGCTGCCTCTGCATCAATATGCAGCGGCTGCGGGTTATGGGTCATGACCGAGAACAGCAGATTATCAGTCTCGGTCACCGTGCGCCGGATTTCATGGACGATATTGTCGCCGATTTGCCATTGGTTAAAGTAACGTCCCGCCATCCGCTATTCCTTATAATGAATCGTCACCCTGAACGTGTTTCAGGGTCTATTTATTAGCCTAGACCATTGGTTTGCGAGGCATGATGGACCCTGAAACACGTTCAGGGTGACGCGCGTGCGTGTGGGCGCTTGTTTCATTCCACCGCCTCGATGCGCACCAACAAGGCCTCGACCTGCACCTGGGCACCGGCTTCTGCGTTTAGCTCTGCTACAACGCCGTCAAACGGGGCGGTGAGGCTGTGTTCCATCTTCATCGCCTCGAGCGTGAGGAGTTTCTGCCCCTTGGTGACGGCCTGCCCCGCCGCAACGTCCACCGCGATGATCCGGCCCGGCATGGGGGAGAGGATGTCTCCGTCATGCGCAGAGGCATGCGCGCCGCCTGCATAACGATAAGGTTCGACCCACCACGTCTGGCCATTTCCGGTCTGGAAAAATCCGCTTGGGGCGTTCTGGCTAAAAACGAACGGCCGCGGGTCGACATATTCGACAATTGGAATGTCGACTTCGGTTGCAATCCCGTCAACCGACAGAACCGCCTTGTGATTACGATCACCGTTGAGCCTGAAACCCGCAATGGCTTGATTGGTATACTGCTCTGCGCTCCGCGTCAGATCATCAATATCCGCGATCTCATCGGGGATCAAATCGTCGCCCGCGCGCTGCAGCAGGCCGGTATCGACATTGCCGGACGCAAAATCAGGATGCTCAAGCGCGTTGATAAGAAACGCAGCATTGTTTTTAACCGGCCATATTTTGCTGTCGTTCAAAGCCCATGCCAGCGCCTGTATCGCGCCTTCGCGGTCCAAATCATGGGCGATCATTTTGGCAATCATCGGGTCATAAAATGGCGAGACTTCGGAACCCTGACACACGCCGGTATCAATCCGGACACTGCCGTCGAGTTCGAAAAACTCTAGCCTGCCAACGCTCGGCAAAAAGCCTTTCGCTGGATCTTCGGCATAGAGCCGCGCTTCGATGGCATGACCATCAATGCGCAACTCATCCTGCCGCAGCGGAAGCGGTTCACCGCTCGCCACGCGCAGCTGCCATTCGACGAGATCGACGCCAGTGATCTCTTCGGTCACGGGATGTTCGACCTGCAACCGGGTATTCATTTCCATAAACCAGACGAGGTCCGGGTCGATGAAACCCTTGGAAGAATCGGCAATGAATTCGATCGTGCCTGCGCCAACGTAATTGACCGCCTTTGCTGCGCGGACAGCAGCGCTGCATATCAGTTCGCGGGTATGTGGCGTTACGCCCGGCGCTGGGGCTTCCTCAATCACCTTTTGGTGGCGGCGTTGCAGCGAACAATCGCGTTCGAACAGATGGACGATGTTGCCATGCGTGTCGCCAAACACCTGCACCTCAATATGGCGCGGGCGTTGAATATATTTTTCGATCAGGACATGGGCGTTGCCGAACGAGGCGTTAGCCTCGCGCTGACAAGAGGCGAGCGCGTCGGCAAAGTCCGCCGCGTCATCGACCTTGCGCATCCCCTTGCCGCCGCCACCCGCGACGGCCTTGATAAGCACGGGATAGCCGATTTCGGCGGCTTGCTGCCCAAGGAAAGCCGGGTCTTGATTTGCACCCATATAGCCGGGAGTGACGGGCACGCCCGCCTCCGCCATCAGTTTTTTCGCCGCATCCTTCAGCCCCATTGCGGTGATGCTGGCAGGTGCCGGCCCGACCCAGATGAGGCCAGCGTCGATCACGGCTTGCGCGAACTCGGCATTTTCAGAGAGAAAGCCATAGCCCGGATGGATCGCCTCGGCTCCGCTGGCCTTGGCCGCGGCGATGATCTTCTCACCCACCAAATAGCTCTCACGCGCCGCAGACGCCCCGATATGCACCGCCGCATCGGCTTCCCGCACATGCATCGCCTTGGCATCAGCATCTGAGTAGACCGCAACCGTGCGCATACCCATATCCCGCGCGGTGCGGATAATCCGGCAAGCAATTTCGCCGCGATTAGCGATGAGAAGTGATTTGATCATCTGACTCACATCCGGAACACCCCAAAGCGGGGCGCCTCCTCGGCGGGTGCGTTGAGCGCAGCGGCGAAGGCCAGCCCCAGAACATCGCGTGTCTGCGCCGGGTCGATAATCCCGTCATCCCACAGGCGCGATGTCGCGTAATAGGGGTTGCCCTCGTCTTCATATTTCTGCCGGATAGGCGCCTTGAAGGCTTCGGCTTCTTCTGGCGTCCATGTCGCAGCGTCGCGGTGGACTGTCGCCAACACGCTCGCGGCCTGTTCGCCGCCCATGACCGAAATCCGCGCATTGGGCCAAGTGAACAGGAAGCGTGGGCTATAAGCCCGTCCGCACATGCCGTAATTGCCCGCGCCAAAGCTGCCGCCGATCAAGACGGTGATCTTGGGCACGCTCGCGGTGGCGACGGCGGTGACGAGCTTCGCGCCATGCTTGGCGATGCCCTCCGCCTCATATTTGCCACCGACCATGAAGCCGCTGATGTTTTGCAGGAACAGCAACGGGATCCGCCGCTGGCAGGCAAGCTCGATGAAATGTGCGCCTTTGACAGCGCTTTCCGAAAACAATACGCCGTTATTGGCGAGGATCGCGACGGGCATGCCCCAGATATGCGCAAAGCCGCAGACCAAGGTCGTGCCATACAGCGCCTTGAACTCATGAAATTCGCTGCCGTCGACCAACCGCGCGATGACTTCGTGCACGTCATAAGGCGCGCGAACATCGTCGGGGATGACGCCATACAGTTCGTCGGTGTCATATTTGGGGGCGCGTGGTTCCTTTAAATCAATGTCGGGTTTGTGGGTTGGCCCTAAGTGGCTGATAATATCGCGCACGATGGTCAGCGCATGTTCGTCATTCTCCGCGACATGATCGACGACGCCCGATTTGCGGCCATGCAAATCGCCGCCGCCCAAATCTTCGGCGCTGATTTCCTCGCCCGTCGCTGCCTTCACCAAGGGCGGACCGGCCAAGAAGATCGTACCTTGATTGCGAACAATGACACTTTCGTCGGACATAGCGGGGACATAGGCGCCACCCGCGGTGCAACTGCCCATCACACAGGCGATTTGCGGAATGCCCTTGGCGCTCATATTCGCTTGATTGAAGAAGATACGCCCGAAATGCTCGCGGTCGGGGAAAACCTCGTCCTGATGCGGCAGGTTCGCACCGCCGCTGTCGACCAGATAGATGCACGGCAGGTGATTAGCCTCGGCAATTTCCTGTGCGCGCAAATGCTTCTTGACGGTCATCGGGTAATAAGTGCCACCCTTCACCGTCGCGTCATTGCACACAATCATGCACTGGCGCCCGGAGACCCGACCGATCCCGCAAATCAAACCAGCGCCGGGAATTTCGCCATCATAAAGGTCATTGGCCGCAAGCTGGCCGATTTCCAAAAATGGTGAGCCCGGATCGAGCAACCGCTCGACGCGCTCGCGCGGAAGCAGTTTGCCACGCGATGTATGCCGTTCGCGTGACTTTTCATTGCCGCCCAGCGCAGCCTCGGCAACTTTTGCCCAAAGTTCATCGCGCAGCGCTTCATTTTTCGCTGCGTTGGCACGAAACTGTTCGCTGTCGCTATTGACGTTTGATGTCAGCACGGGACCGCTCATTTCAATACTCCAATGCTTGGCGTATAGTGCACTTG
>NZ_JBIICH010000012.1:0-30272 GCF_044239005.1 Sphingorhabdus sp.
TATTCAGGTCGACAACCGCGCCCAGCGAACCTTCGTCAAGCGATGCTTCGGCTGTTTTACGAACCACAAGGCTGCTGAAGAGTTCCGATGCAAATACGTTGAAATCGAAAGCACGGTCGCGGTTTGCAGCCGCGCCGTCTGTCGAGGTCGCAATGGTCTCCATGCCGTTGACGCGTACGCGCGTGAACTGCGACGAGAGACCACGAACCGTGATTGACCGGCCTTCGCCGCCATCACGGCTGATCGAAATGCCGGGAATACGCTGAAGCGATTCCGCAAGGTTTTGGTCAGGGAATTTTGCAATGTCTTCGGCCACAATCGCGTCGACTGCAGCGACGGAATCGCGCTTCAGGTTCAACGCAGCTTCCAGCGAAGCACGGAAACCGGTGACAACAATTGCATCACCTTCTTCTGCAGGTGCAGTTTCAGCGGCAGCATTTTCGGCTGCGGCGTCTTGCGCATGGGCTGTGCCTATTGCCAACACGCTCAGTGAAACCGCCGACAAGAATTTCGTCGCATTTTTGCTAAATTCGCGCGATCCAGATTTAATCATTCCCACTTCCCTTCCCAATTACCGGTATTGATACCGGTGTCTTTTTGATTCGAGACGCGATGAAATCCAGCGCATCCCCTTCGTTCCGGCTGCGTATTTTAACGCTATTTTGCCGCTTTTAGTAACTTCAGGCACCTGTCGGGCGATGGGCAGTTTGACCCAAACGCACTTAAGGTAACCGGTGTCATTTATACGTTGCTGCGAACTGGGCTTCATGTCAAGATAGCTTCCAAGGAGATGAATATGCTTATTCGGATGTTGTTGCTTTTGGGCCTCACTTGGGCCGCGGTTCCAGCACAGGCTGAAACGCTTGCGTTTCCTAGTGCCGTCGGTTGGGCCAAGGAAACCGTCGGCGGACGCGGCGGGCAGATAATTCGTGTCACCAGCCTTGCGGCAGACGGGCCCGGAACGCTGAAAGCGGCCATCGAAACAAAAGGCCCGCGGATCGTCGTGTTCGAGGTTGGCGGTGTCATCGACCTCAAGCGCACGTCACTTGAAATCAAAGAGCCCTTCCTGACCATCGCAGGACAGACAGCGCCCTCACCCGGCATTACGATTATCAAAGGCGGCATCGATGTGCGCGGTCATGACGTCATCATCCGGCATATCCGCGTCAAGACCGGCGCAGACGGACAGGCAAAGCGCAGCGGCTGGGAAGCGGACTCTTTGTCCACCGTGGCGGCACATAATGTGATCATTGACCACTGCACCTTAAGCTGGGGCATTGACGAAAACATGTCGGCAAGCGGGCCACGCTTTACCGGAAAAACATTGGAAGAATGGCGCAACGGAACCAGCCGCAACATCACCTTTTCCTACAATCTGGCAGCCGAAGGCCTTGCCGATACCAGCCACCCAAAGGGCGAGCATAGCAAAGGCTCGCTCATTCATGACAATGCGACCGGCATCCTGTTTTACCGCAACATTTGGGCGCATAATGTCGAACGCAGCCCGTTAATCAAGGGCGGTGCACAGGCGGCGATGATCAACAATTTGATCTACGACCCCGGCAAGCGCGCGATGCATTATAACCTGATGGCGCTCGAATGGGCTGGCCAGCCTTATGTGACAGGCGAGATGACAGCCGTCGGCAACGTGATGCGCGCTGGTCCCTCCACCGATGAGAATTTGCCGTTTCTCATGCTCGGCGGTGACGGTGATCTGCGCTATCATGGGCGTGACAACATTGCGGTCGATAAATTCGGCAATCCATTGCCAATGTTCGGCCGCTATGGCGAAACCCGCGCCAGACTGATTGAAGTAAAGAAACCGGTTATCTGGCCATCGAACATTGCAGTGCTCCCTGCGCGGGATGTTGAAACCCATGTGCTGGCCAATGCGGGCGCCCGTCCGTGGGATCGGGACGCAGATGATATCCGCGTGTTGTTTTTCATCGCCGAGGGGCGCGGGGAAATCATCGACGATGAAACAGAGGTTAGCGCCTATCCATCACCCAAGCCGACAGCAGCGCCATTTGTAGAGGCCGATTGGAACCTTGACACTATGGAACCCAAATCCGGTCTCTATCCCGGCCAAAAGGCACCGGCGCAGGAAACCATGTCGGCACGCGATCGCATTATGCGCCAGTGAGCAACGGCATATGATTTTCTCTCTGCTCATGCTCATGGCAGCACCGCCGATGGTCGTGGTCAACGAACGCGATGTTGTTCGGCAGGAAGCGCCACCCCATGGCGCAATCGGCATGAGCACCGCCTATCGCATTAGCGACGTTGTGCCGCAGCCGCGGACGATGGAATTTCGCAAACGGGTGTTGCACAAGGGCGCGGCCATCGGGCTGCACCCCATTGCGCATGACGAAGTCTATTATGTCCTGTCGGGCGAAGGCGAAGTCACCTCCGATGGCGTTTCGCAGCGGCTACGCCCAGGGATGGCGGCGTACTTATATAACGGCGCTGTGGTGGGTATAAGGCAAACGGGTAACAAACCCCTCAGCCTCATCATTAGCTACCCAGTTACGCCCAAATAGGGACCTTCAAGTACCGGGCTGAATATAGGGAATGCGCGCAAATAGTTCGCGTTCCCATTTACGCGGATCATTCTCCACGCGGCTGTTCGTGTCAAAGATCATCGTTTCGCGCTTCGCCAAACTATAGGTTTGCCAGCCGGGATTACCGGTGCGTGCAAAGCGCACAAACGCATCCATGATCCGCACGCTCATGGCCTGCTGTTCCGTGGAGGGTTCGGGAACGGTTCCGAACGATAGCCCGATATCGTCGGTGTGCTTGGCCTGTTCAAAATCGAGCTGATACACAAAGGCGGGGGCGCCTGCTTTGGCGCGTTCTTCTGCCTCTATAACCTGCCCACGCCAGCTGCGCGCGGTGGTTACGATGCGGTGGAACAATTCCAATGGCGCAGCATCCGGATATCGCGATCTGAATTGCCGAACCACCCATTCGGGCTGCGCATCAATCCGCATTTCCGGCGCAATGCGGCGCGCCAGATTGTCGAAATCAAGCCCGAAAAATTGCTTGGCATTCGGCGCGTAAAATGCCCGCGATTCCAGCACCGTATTCCCCAACATCATGGGAATATCCAATGATTGCGGCGCAGCGTCTGGCCAGAATGGATGCCGGTGCAAATGACGCATATCCAGCACGGGCCCCATATACACGCCGCCGCCCAATATCGGATCTTGCGCCGACAAGGCAGCAACCAGCTGTTCCGCCGACACTGTTGCCGGGTCTTGGCCGTTCAGCGCGGCCTGAAGCGCGGCCGCACGCTTCTCCGCATTTAACGGGCCTGTCGCGGTTACCTGCTGGCCGCTCATGGTAATGGCCTTATGGAACAGGCCTTTGGCAGAAGGCATTGCCATCAACGTCGCAATTTTCGCGCCACCCCCCGATTGGCCAAAGACGGTCACATTACTAGGGTCACCGCCAAATTCGGCAATATGCGCCTGAACCCATTGCAGCGCGAGGATGAGGTCCAGTTGGCCGGCATTGCCGCTGTCGGGAAAACGTTCGGGCAAATATAAATAGCCAAAGGCGTTGAGCCGGTGATTGACGGTCACGACAACAACATCGCCATGCGTAGCCAGCGCCGCGCCGTCATTTACAGGGTCCGTGACGCTTCCCGTTGAATAGGCTCCGCCATGGAAATAGACCATGACCGGTCGGGGCTGCTTTGACTTTGCCTTCGGGGCCCACAGATTGAGGAACAGGCAATCTTCGCTTGCCGGAAGGTAACGGTTGCCGGGCTGCGGACAGGCCGGCCCGAATGACGCAAAATTGCCAGCCGAGGGCGCGACAAATGGCACAGCGCGCGGCGCAGCGAAGCGTTCGGCGACGCCGTATCTTATCCCTTTTAAAATGCGGAGATGTGATTGCATTTTAGACGCATATGTCGGCACCGCAGCGATGGCCATTGCCCCGCCCAAAACAGCCCGGCGGCTGAAATGGTTAGCGCCGAACGTCAAGATTTCCGTCAACGAACGCGTCGATGTCAGCCTGCCCAAACAAACTGGCATCACCCGGCAATGAATGTTTGAGGCAAGTCAGCGCAAGGCCCGTCTTCGCCAAAGCGCCGGCATCGCCGCCCGCGAAATGCGCATGCAGCACACCCGCGGCAAAGGCATCACCTGCGCCAATGCGGTCGATGATTCCCGTCACATCAACCTCATCGGTTTGCGCAAAGCTGTCGCGCAAATCGACACGCGCGGACAATTGATGATGATCGGCACTGACGAGATGCCGCGCGGTCGACGCAATCAGTTTTAACGATGGGAATGCATCAAAAGCAGCCTGTGCCGCTTCGCGCCTGCGATCGGCACCGTCGCCAGAGAAATCCTTACCCAGCACCAAAGATATATCGCGGTGATTGCCGAACAATATATCCGCCATGCCGATCAATTCGCTCAAGATCGCGCGCGGGTTGCTGTCCCAACGTTCCCACAACATCGCGCGATAATTGCCATCGAACGAAATCGGCACGCCCAGTCGCACCGCCGCTTTTGCGGCTGCTAATGCGGCCTCGGCAGATTGCGGCCCGAGTGCCGGCGTAATACCCGACAAATGCAGCATCTGTGCATCTGCGAGCAATTCATCCCAATCAAAGTCCGCTGCCGTCGCCTGCGCGAAGCTTGAACCCAAGCGGTCATAAACGATTTCAGAAGCACGAAGCCCCGCGCCCTGCGCCAGAAAATACAGACCCATGCGCCCGTCGCGTATCTGGACCTTTTTGCAGTCTACGCCATGCGCGCGGATCGATGACACCGCGCCGCGCCCCAACGCATTGTCGGGAACTGCGCTGATCATTGTCGTCGCATGCCCCAAATGCGCAAGGCCAACGGCAACATTTGCCTCGGCACCACCCACTTGGATATCAAAGGATGGCGACTGCATAAGCAGCTCCCGCCCCGGGGCCGTTAGCCGAATAAGCAATTCACCGAAGAAAACGACTGGCTTTGACATTACCGGACGTTAGCGCGCCAACCAGCCGCCATCAACGGCCAGAATGTGGCCATTGACATAGTCAGCAGCAGACGACGCCAAAAACACAGCCGCACCGCCAATATCTTCGGCCTTACCCCAACGTCCGGCGGGAATGCGCTCAACGATTTGACGGTTACGGTTTTCATCGGCTTGCAGGGCTGCCGTATTATTGGTTTCGATATAGCCCGGTGCGATCGCGTTTACATTAATGCCCTTTGCCGCCCATTCATTGGCCATCGCCTTGGTCAAGCCGCCCACGCCAGATTTTGACGCGGTGTAGCTTGGCACGCGAATGCCGCCCTGAAAGGTAAGCATCGACGCGATGTTGATGATCTTACCCGAACCTTGCGATATCATGCCTTTGGCCGCAGCCTGCGATAGGAAGAACAAGGTTTTAAGATTGGTGTCGATCACCGCATCCCAATCTTCTTCGGTAAAATCTAAAGCATCATTGCGGCGGATGATCCCGGCGTTATTCACCAAGATATCCAGCCGCCCGAACGCCGCCTGTGTTTCATCAACGACGCGCGCGACAGGCTCAATAGAAGACAGGTCGGCGGTTATGTTCACCGCCTTGCGTCCATTTGCTTCGATCAAGGCCAGCGTTTCTGTCGGTGCGGAGCGACCCGCGACGGCAACATCAGCGCCTGCTTTTGACAAGGCGACGGCAATTGCCTGACCAATGCCCGTATTGGCACCAGTGACCAGCGCCGTCTTACCCGAAAGATCAAATGGCGCGGTCATATCAGGCTGCTACGCTCCGCAGATAGGCGGACATTTCTTCATCCTGCGAATTGGCATAGAAATATTCGGCGAAACGTTCACCGGCAATCGCCGCCTTCAGCAGATCCTGATCAACCGTTTTGAGAACGGTCAGCATGTCGCGGCAAGATGCTGCCTTTACATCCTTCAATATGCTCCGGTTTGCAGCCATGAAGTGCGCGCGCTCTTTGGGGTAACCCGCACCGCCTTCATTTTCGAAAATCTTGCGGTAGCAATCTTGCAGGTTCAGTTCGGCCGCCCAGCCAAAGCCTTTTGCATAAGGCATCGACATCGCGTTGCCGTCGTTGATCTGGCTGAACAAGAACGCATCAGTCGGGTCGATCACAAGGCCACAGAACACGCCTGGCATTGCGTTACACGCCAACATGGAACCCATTCCGGTGCCACAACCCGTCACGACAAAATCAGCCGCTTTGGAGTTCAGCAAAATGCCGGCAAGCAAACCGTTCATCACATAAGTCAGCGAAGCGCTATCCTCTGCGCTATACATGCCATAGTTGAATACCTGATGGCCCAATGGCTCTGCGACTGCAGTCAGTGCATCGTTGATGATGCTGTTCTTAGCCGCTTGGCTATTTTCGGTGATCAGAGCGATCTTCATAAAATATCCTTTCCCGTCAAACCCAATGGTTTGTTATCAAAATCTGCAATGAAGGTAACCGGTGTCATCTGCAAGTGCAATATCGTCATTTCATCGGCGGAGCGACCGAACCGCGCCGCACGAGCGTCGACACGAAGGTCGATGGCTCTTGATCCTCTGGCGAGACAGATGTCGCATCGCCGATGATCTTAAGTGCCGCCGACCGGCCCATGGCAACAATGGGCCAACGCACCGTTGTCAGCGGCGGCCAAACCCGAGCGGCAATGGGCGTGTCATCGAATCCAATGATCGACAATTCTTCCGGTACGGCGATGCCGCGTGACCGCGCCGCGAACAGCACGCCTGCGGCCATTTCGTCGTTACACGCAAAAATCGCCGTCGGCCGCGGCTGCAAATCAAACAGGCTTTCGGCCGCAGCAATGCCAGATTCAAACGTATATTGCCCATCGGCGATCAGGCTGCGGGGTAGCTTTATACCAGCTTCGGCCAATGCGAATTCAAACCCGTCGCGCCGTACTTGCGCCGAGTTGAAACCATGCGGCCCGGAAATCAGCCCGATGCGGCGATGTCCCTGCGCGATCAGGTGGCGAGTCGCCTCAATCACCGCATCTCTGTCATTAGACGCAACCATATGATCAGGATCGTCCAACACGGACGATCCCATGCGCACATATTTGCAGTTCACCTCTTCACACAGACGCGCGAGGGCATCTATTTCCGAAATAGGTGGCAACAAAACGACGCCATACAGCCGTTGCCGCACCAAAAAGCTGCGCACATCGTCAAGCATGTCAGGCGAACTCCTGTCCACCGGACGGACAACAAGTTCAAAGTCTGTGTCTCGCAGCGCCTCCAATATGCCTTGCTGCATATTGAGTATCATCTGCGCATTCGGGTTGTCGTGGACAAGGCCAATAAGGAAATTGCGGCCCAAGGCGAGCGCACGCGCTTGTGGATTGGGGACATAGCCCGTTTCGCGAATAACTGCCTCAATCTTTTCCCGCGTATCATCATGCAAGGAGCCAGAGCGGTTTATGACGCGGCTAACGGTCTTTTTTGACACCCCGGCAAGCCGTGCGATATCATTGATCGTCGGCTTTGCCGCCGCCTTGTTCCGAGGTTTTGGGACGCTCTTCATATAGACTGCATAGCAAGAATTACATATCGATACAGCAAAAGTTGCGCACAATATCCGGCGCATCCTTGCAAATGACACCGGTTTCCCATAACAACCACCATAACGGAATTTTCAATGAGGGACGCAGATTATATCTGCGCAAACGATCGCCCATGATAGCAACGAATATTGCCAACCAATTTGTTGCAGCGCGGCGTCACGGCCGTCATCTGCCGGAATATCCTGGCCCCATACCGGAAAGCTTGTCGGCTGCTTATGCGGTTCAGGACGCGGCAATTCATGCGACCGGCCAGTCTGTCATTGGATGGAAAGTTGGGCGGATTTTCCCGCCGCTGTCTGAAAAATTTGGCGCAAACCGTCTGGCTGGCCCGATCTTTACCTCGCACACTTTGTCGGCAGATGCAGTCGCGTCTGGCAACATATTCACCGGCGGATTTGGCGCAGCCGAGGCCGAATTTCTGATCAAGATCGGCTCCGACCTACCGCTTGGTAAGCATGATTACACGCTGGAAGAAGCAGAACGCCAAATCGAGGCGATTCATGTCGGTATCGAAATTGCAAGCTCGCCTTTGCCCACCATCAATGAGCTGGGACCAGCTGTGACCGTTTCGGATTTCGGCAATAATAACGGTTTGATCATTGGTCAGGCGATACCCGACTGGCAGAACAGCAACTTTGCCGACTGGGTCGTTCGGTTGGAAATTGATGGCACTGTCGCCGGAAGTGGCTCGGCCAACAGTTTCCCCGATGGCCCGCTCGGCTCCGTGCGCTTCCTGCTCAACAATTTGGGTGAACGCGGCATCGCCATCAAAGCAGGAACATGGATTTCATCGGGCGCTGTGACAGGCGTGCATCAGGTTACGCCAGGACAATCGGTACAGGCATTTTTTGACACATCATTGTTGGTAAGCTGCACAATAGAGGCCGCGCCAATCGTCTGAATACATCTATGAGAGGATGATTTATGGAGACCGCTGCAATTCCGGAACGAACCGGCCGATATCGCTGGGCGATCATCGCCCTCTTATTCTTCGCAACGACGGTCAATTATATTGACCGCACGATGCTCGGGCTGCTCGCGCCCACGCTTCAGACCGAGTTAAATTGGAATGAGGACGATTACGGCAATATCGTCACCGCATTTCAGGCGGCATATGCGCTTGGATTTTTGTTCATGGGCTATGTCATTGACCGGTTTGGCCCGAAGATTGGGTACTCGATTGCCATAACGATCTGGACGATAGGCCATGTCGCCCATGGCTTTGGTGGCTCGGTCGCCTCGTTCATGGCCGCTCGCGCCGTTCTGGGCATCGGTGAAGCAGGCCACTTCCCGGCCGTTGTCCGTTCCAGCAGCGAATGGTTCCCGCAAAAAGAACGCGCTTATGCCATCGGTTGGGTCAATTCGGGTACGACAATTGGTGTCATCCTGACCGCGCCAACCTTGTGGCTGTTTATGCAGGCGCTTGGTTTTGGCTGGCGCGAGACATTTATTTACTCCGGCCTATTCGGCGTTGTCCTGCTTGGGCTTTGGCTGTGGTTGTACAGCAACCCGCGCGAAAGCGGCAAAGTCAGCGAAGGCGAGCTCAAATGGATTGAACATGATCCGCCCGAAAAAATCGAAAAAATCGGCTGGAGCCGGATTGTCCGCAAGCGCGAAGCATGGGCTTTTGCCAGCGCAAAGTTTCTGACCGACCCGGTTTGGTTCCTCATGCTGTTCTGGCTGCCCAAATATTTCAGCACGACCTATGACGTTGACCTTAAGGTCGTGCTGTTGCCGATGATCATTATGTATCTTCTGTCCGATGTCGGCAGCATTGCGGGCGGATGGTTCTCATCACGGCTTATTCAACAGGGACGGACACCGAATTTCGCACGCAAGGTCACCATGATTATTGCCGGCCTCTGCGTGCTGCCACTGCTCTTTGTCACGGGTGTCAGCAACATGTGGCTCGCGGTTCTGCTGATCGGCATCGCACTGGCCGGGCATCAGGCATTTTCCACCAACCTGCTGTCCATTCCGCCAGACATGTTCCCGAAACGGGCCGTGGGCAGCGTGATTGGTCTCGGAGGATTTGCCGGCGGTGTTGGCGGCATGATTATGGCGAAGTCGACGGGCTTGGTTCTTGATGCGACGCAGGGCAATTACACCATCATCTTTGCGATGTGCACCACGGTGTATTTCCTCGCGGTTGCGGCCATCCATTTGCTGTCGCCGCGCCTTGCAAAGGTTGAAGTGCAATAGGCGATGGCGCCACGCTTCATCATTGCCAATGCGCGCGATAATGTTGCGATAGCCATTGCTGACCTTGCCGTCGGCGATGTCCTGACAGATGGGTGCATCGTCGTCGAACCCATATCGGCCGGTCACAAGGTAGCCTTGACCGCGATTGCCAGCGGCGACGCGGTCATCAAGCTTGGCCAACCCATCGGCCTTGCGTCTGAAGCCATTGCCGCGGGTGCACATGTGCATAGCCACAATTTGCATTTCGCGCGCACGGCGGCGGGCAGTGAGACCGGGGTAGACCTACGCGCCCCCGAACCGGCCGAGGCCAGCTTCGACGGGTTTGTTCGTGCCGATGGGGCCGTGGGTACACGCAACTTCATCGGCATACTGACCTCGGTGAACTGTTCTGCGACGGTGGCGCGCCGTATTGCGGCCCATTTCACTCCGGAACGTCTGGCCGCCTTTCCTTATGTCGACGGCGTCGTCGCCTTCACCCATCATTCGGGATGCGGCATGGCAAAGGACGGCCGCGGCATTGAAAATCTGCGTCACACCATCACGGGATACGCCACCAACCCCAACTTCGCCGGCGTCCTTTTGGTAGGGCTTGGCTGCGAAGTGAACCAAATTCAGGATATGCCCGGCTTTCGCGGGGATACGCTGAACATTCAAGACGCGGGCGGGACTGCTGCGGCGATCAGCGCAGGCATAGAGATTGCGGAACGCCTTGTGCGCAGCGCCAACTTATGTCGCCGCCAATCGGTCTCTGCGGCCAACCTCACCATCGGTCTGCAATGCGGTGCGTCCGACGGCTATTCCGCGATTACCGCAAACCCGGCGCTTGGTGCAGCAGTCGACCGGCTGGTGGCCGCAGGCGGCCGCGCCATCTTGTCCGAAACACCGGAAATTTATGGCGCCGAACATCTGCTCGTGCGCCGGGCCATGTCGCCAGACGTTGCGGATATACTCGCCGATCGGCTTGTCTGGTGGGAGGAATATGCAGCGCGCGATGGCGCAAGCCTCGACAACAATCCGTCGCCGGGGAATAAGGCAGGCGGCATCACCACCATTCTCGAAAAATCCTTGGGCGCGGTTGCCAAAGCAGGCTCAACACCGCTCAACGCGGTCATTGACTATGCCCGAACAGTGACGGCTCCCGGCCTGACGTTCATGGACTCGCCGGGATATGACCCATGCTCTGCCACGGGCCAGATCGCAGGCGGCGCGCATTTGATTTTGTTCACGACGGGGCGTGGCTCGGTCTTTGGATCGATCCCCTCGCCGACCATCAAACTTGCATCCAACGCTGCCCTCGCACAAAATATGGCGGACGACATCGACGTGGATTGCAGCGGCATATTGGACGGCGTCAGCGTCGATGACATGGGCGCGCAGATATTTGCCCGCATTCTGGAAACCGCCAGCGGCCAAAAAACCGCGTCGGAGTTGCTTGGCCTTGGCGAAAACGAATGGGTGCCGTGGATACCCGGCGCAACATATTGAATGGAGGCGCGCTTAATCAGCGCGCCAACGCGCAGCCCTTAAAAACCCATGAAGCGCACATTGCCTTCAACCGGCTCACGCTGACGATCAAAAGCATTCACCGCAGCCTCTTCATCGCGGTAGCCAATGGCAATGCCGCAGAAGAAAATATGCGTTTCATCGGACACGCCGATGAATTCCTTGATAAGCTTTGCATGCATGGCGAGGAATTCTTGCGGGCATGTGTCCAAACCTTCGCCACGCAGCAGCAGCATGATTGTTTGCAGCCACATGCCAACATCTGACCATTGCGGCGAACCCATGCGGCGGTCGAAATAGCACATCAGCACCGCAGGCGCTTTGAACGACATGACATTGTTGTGCACGAATTGACTGCGCGCATCGGCGTCGGCACGGCCAATACCCATTGCCTGATACATCGACGCCCCAACTTGTTGCAGGCGCGCCTTACATTCCGGGATGACTTCCGGCTCGGACCATGAATATTCGGGCGGGTTCTGCATCGGCGATGCCAGCATCTTCTTCTGCAGTTCCGCAAGCGGCTCCCCGGTGAGGATCGTTGCCTCCCAAGGTTGGAAGTTACAGCCAGAAGGCGCCCACCGCGCCGTATCCATGACCCGGTGCAACACATCCAAGGGAACGGGATCGGGCTTAAACGCCCGGATGGAACGGCGGGAAAGTACGGCTTCGCTAACAGTCAGATTGGTCATACCGTCCCACCTGCCGCGCAAGTCGCGATTGGTCAAGCTGAAGTGACTTATGTACTGAATAAACAGTCAGTTGCTGCACGGCTGGTTTCAAACCGGCGAGACCCAGTAGTGAATTAGGGAAATGGTGCCGCCTATAGGATTCGAACCTACGACCCCCGCATTACGAATGCGATGCTCTACCAACTGAGCTAAGGCGGCGCTGGCCTGTTGGCCGTGGGGAGCGCATAGCCAAGTGCGTCTGTGAGTTCAAGTGACCTTGTGTCAAATACGCGGACCGCATGAAATGCACGTGTGAAATAGCGTGCCGTTATTCGCCGGACAGGACCCAGCCGACGCTGATTTCTTTGGCAGCCAGCGGAACGTCGAGCCGTGCCTCGCTAAAATCGACCTTTTCTCCGGGGCCAAGCGTGCGGGTCTTTGCCTTCATTTTCCAGCTGTAGACGGACCGGCCACTTGCATCCTTTAGCGTGACCAGCATTTCTGGCACATTTTGCTCCACGGCTGTCGGATTAACGATACTGCCGCTCGCGATGAAATAAGGCGTGCCATCTTCGCGTTCGTTGAGTTCGAGATTGTCGTTCAAAACAATGGTCAGATCGGGTTCCGCGGCCGCGTTTGACAAGCCGATTTCAGGCATTCCGAAATAGGATATCGCGCCGCCAATGGCCGCCACCAAAATGGCAAAGGCGACAGCCGCCATCGTCCATATCTTGGCCGGATTTCGGCGGGCCTTGAACGGTGGCTCATGGGCAAAATGGCTCGGCGCAGGCGCATCGTCCAATAATCCGCCGCGCGGGACAGAGGGTTCCGCAAAGGCGGCGTCGCCTTTGGCGGGTCCAGCGCGCATGTCGGCAAAATTTGGAAATGCAGGTTCCGTCGCGTCGGCATCATTTGTGCGTTCTGCGTCCACCGCACTTGGCGCAACGAATGGCGGGGGCGGAGGTTGCGGAACGGGTGCGGGCGCGGGTTCGCCCACGGGTGTAGCCGGTTGCACCGCCTGCAATGGCGGTGTTGCCTCGGCGGGTGGCGCGCTCTGCGTGTCCACGGGTGCAACAGCGGCGGCTGCTGGTGCTACCTGTGGCGCAACCGCCGCCTGAAACCAGCTATGTTTGCAGTTGGCACAGCGCACTTGGCGGCCGTCAACCCCAACGGCATTGTCAGGGACAGCATAACGTGTGCGGCAGGATGGACAAACGAGCAGCATCTCTGCGCATAAACAGCAGCAGCCAGTGACTTGCAACCCTGCTTTCATAAAATGCTGTGGACGGAGGAGGTTCATCGGCCGCTGGTCGCATGAATAGCCTTTGCCCCGTCATGCCGTTTGTGGCATTTGTCGCATTGATGCAGAGCGTGGTAGAATTCGACAATGTGGGGTTAAGATACGGAGCGGGGGTGGAAACACTCACCGACCTCAGCTTTACTTTGTACCCGGGAAGCTTCCATTTCCTGACCGGCGCATCGGGTGCGGGCAAGACATCTTTGCTGAAATTATTATATCTCGCGCACCGCCCAAGCCGGGGTGCAATCCGCATGTTCGGGCATGACGCCAGTACCTTGCCGCGCGACCGCTTGCCGGGGCTTCGACGCCGGATTGGTGTCGTTTTCCAAGATTTCCGTTTGGTTCCGCATTTGTCGACCTTCGACAATATCGCCCTGCCGCTGCGCATTGCCGGCGTTCAGGAAAAGGATTTACGCGGCCCAGTCGCCGAAATGTTGGCGTGGATTGGCCTGACCGAACGGGCAGAAGCAAGGCCTGCGACGCTTTCGGGCGGTGAACAGCAACGGGTCGCGATTGCCCGCGCGGTCATTGGCCGCCCTGAACTGCTTGTGGCGGACGAACCGACGGGAAATGTCGATCCGGAAATGGCCCGCCGGTTGCTGCAGCTGTTTGCTGCGCTGAACAAGCTGGGGACCACCGTTGTGGTCGCAACGCACGACATCCATTTGCTGCAAGAGATTGAAGGCGCGCAGATGATGCGGCTCGACAAAGGCCGCTTGTCTGATCCCACCGGGTCCCTGCGTCACCCGCCACGGCCATTGGTTTTGGACAACTGATGCTGCTGGATTTTGCCCTTCCCGCGCATGACCGCAAGCTCATCCCCGAAGGCCGCTTATCGGGGCCGATGCCATGGGTGATTGCCATCATGTTGTTTCTGACGTTGCTGGTGGCGGCAGGTGGGCTGACGCTTACTGAGGCCGCGCGCCAAGGTGGTCAGGATCTCGCACGGCAAGTGACGGTCCAAATCATCGAGTCAGACCCTGCACAGCGCGCAGCGCAACGTGCAGCGGTCACCCGCGCGCTGCGCAAGCTGGACAGCATTGCAGAGGTGAAGCCCGTGCCGGATGCGCAAGTGCGGGCTTTGCTGGAACCATGGCTGGGCACGGGCGTTATTGACGCAGATGTACCCGTACCGGCGTTGGTGGATGTGCGCTTCGCCTCTGAACCCACTGCCGAAACGCTGACCCGCTTACAGTCAACGCTGCGTTCGGTTGCGCCCAATATCCGGGTGGATTCGCACAGCAGCTGGATGGCGCCGTTTTTCGAACTCATGCGCGCGCTGCTATGGCTGGCGGCGGCCGTGTTCCTTTTACTGCTGGTCGCCACGTCGGCTGTCGTGATTTTGGCGGTCCGAAGCACGCTGAATACCCATCGGGAAACGATAGAGATTATGCACATGATGGGCGGCACCGATGTTCAGGCCGCGCGCCTGTTCCAACGCCGCGTTGCCTTGGATGCGTTGCTCGGCGGGATCGTGGGCTTCATTGTGGCAGCGGTTGTTATCATTACCGTGGGTGGCCGGTTCGCGGCGGTTGAGCCCGGGCTTTTGTCTGGCGCGCACTTTCCATATTATGGCTGGGCGATCCTTGCGCTCATTCCGCTTGCCGTAATGGCGCTTGCCATGCTTATGGCGCGTATGACGGTGATTTCGGCGTTGAAGAGAATGTTATGATCAGACGGTCCATTGCTTTTATATTGCTTGTCTGGATGCTTGGCTTCGCCTGGTTTGCGTTGCTTTTGCCGCAACCCGCGGCAATCACCCCAACCGACGCCGTCGTTGTGCTAACGGGCGGGCCGAACCGGATTGACCGTGGGCTTGAGATATTGGCATCGGGGCAGTCGCAAAAAATGCTGATTTCCGGGGTCGACCGCGATGTGAAACCGCGGGAGCTTGCCGCGCAATATCCGGGTTCGTCGAAATATTTCAAATGCTGCATCGATCTGGGTTTCCAGTCGGTCGACACCCGATCGAACGCATTGGAAACGGCAGCATGGGCAAAACGGAACAAAGTGACCAGTTTGCGGCTTATTACGCATGATTGGCATATGCGACGCGCGCGCTTTGAACTCGACAGGGAATTGTCCGGCAATGTGGCTGTCACCAATGATGCCGTATCGACCCACCCGTCGCTGGGCGCGCTGTTCAAAGAATATAATAAATATTGGTTGCGGGCTGTCGCGTCGCTGCTGGGCATGTAACCGATGATCGCGTTGATCCGATCTGCTTTATATATTGCCATTTTCTACACGGGATCGGTGTTTTTCGTGGCCACAGCGTTTTTCGCGCAGTGGTTTTCCATTCCGCTGATGCAATGGGCGGTGCGCGGCTGGTCGCGCTGGCAATATGCCTGCTACCGCCGCATTTTGGGCATCACGATTAAAATTGAGGGCCACTTGCCACACAAGCCCGTGCTCTATGCGATCAAGCATGAAAGCATGTTTGAGACGATCGACATGCCGCGTATGTTTAACAAGCCCGCCGTGGTCACCAAAAAAGAGCTGTTCGACATTCCCTTTTGGGGTCCCGCCGCGCGCGCTTATGGCATGATACCCGTTGACCGCAACGGCGGCGCGTCCGCATTGCGCGCGATGCTCGGTTTGGCGAAAAAGATGATCGCAGACGGGCGGCCCATTGTGATTTTCCCGGAAGGCACGCGCGTCGCGCCGGGCAGCCAACCGCCGCTGCAATCGGGATTTGCCGGATTGTATAAGCTCATAAACTTGCCCGTCGTGCCGATTGCGGTCAACAGCGGCACCTTAAGCCCGCGCAAGACCGGCATCTGGAAATCGGGTACGATTACCTACAAAGTAGGCGAAGAACTGCCCACGGGGCTTCCGCGCGAAGACATTGAAGCGCGGGTGCATGCCGCGATTAACGCGCTGAATTAATGCTTGCGTCCAAAGTCGGGCGCGTCGTCATCTTGGCCCTGTTCGACAATCGACCGCCGGATGTCACGCGTGCGGCTGAACAATGCCTCCAGCTCTTCGCCTTTGTCGTACCGGATGGCGCGTTGCAGGACGCTTAAGTCTTCCGAAAAACGTTGAAGCATTTCAAGCACAGCGTCCTTGTTCGATAGGAACACGTCGCGCCACATGACGGGATCGGATGCAGCGATGCGGGTGAAATCGCGGAAACCACCGGCGGAATATTTGATAACTTCGCTTTGCGTCACGCCTTCAAGATCATCGGCGGTTCCGACAATCGTATAAGCGATAAGATGCGGCAGATGGCTGGTGACCGCCAACACCATATCATGGTGGCGCGCATCCATGATTTCGACATCCGCGCCAAGGCGCTGCCAAAAATTGCGCAAGCGCTCGACAGCTGCCTCTGGCGCATTTTCGGGCGGCGTCAATATGCACCAGCGGCCTTTGAACAAGGTTGCAAAACCTGCATCCGGCCCGCTTTTTTCCGTACCCGCAACAGGATGGGCGGGAATGATCATCGCGTTGGGCAGAACAGCCGCAAGCGCGTCCGCGACGCTTTGCTTACATGAGCCGACGTCACTGACGATGGCATCGGCAGGCAGGTCGGACGCGAAGTCCGCCGCGACTGCCCCCATGGCACCTACCGGCACGCATAAAATGACAAGGTCGGCGTCCATGACCGACGCGCCCGCAGTATCGGTGACATCGTCGCATATGCCCAATTCGACCGCACGCGCACGGACAAGCGGATCGGCATCATGGCCGGTAATCCGCACCGATGGCATCTGCGCCTTTACGGCACGGGCGACGGACGAGCCAATGAGCCCAAGCCCGATCACCGTTAAACGCGCAAATGGCAGCATCAGGCGTGCGCTTCCAAAATCTTGCGCAACGCCGCCATGACACCGCGATTTTCATCCTCGGTACCAATCGTAATCCGCAGCCCACTGCCAAGGCCCTGACCCGGCAACCAGCGCACGATATAGCCTTCGGCCATAAGACCATTATAAGCCGCTTCCGCACTGCAATTGCCTTCAAACAATATCATCAGGAAGTTCGCCCACGACGGGATGACTTTCAGGCCATGGTTCGACAATGCCGCACATTCCGCTGCCATCCAGTCACGCCATTCGGCATTATGCTGGCGGCTGCGCGTCACGAAATCTGTATCGCCAAGCGCGGCAATCGCTGCGGCTTGCCCTGCAGCGGTGACATTGAACGGCGCACGCACGCGATTGAGCGTCGCGATCAGGCCCGGCTGGCCATAGCACCAGCCAATGCGTTCTGCCGCAAGGCCATAGATTTTGGAAAATGTGCGCGTAATCAGGACATTGTCATGCTGGCGTGCAAGCTCCAGCGCGGCAGGACCATCATCCTCAAGATATTCGCCATAGGCTTGGTCCAAAACAAGGACGCAGTTGCCGGGTAGGCCAGCATGAAGCCGTGCGATTTCGGCGTCGCTGCAATAAGTACCGGTCGGGTTATTGGGATTTGCGACAAAAACAACGCGTGTCTTATCCGTCACCAACGCCAGCAACGCATCCACGTCCGTGCCATAATCCTTATCGGGGGCGACAATCACATTGGCAGCGGTTTTCCGCGCGGCGATGTCGTACACCGAAAAGCCGTAGCGGACATAAATGATATCATCGCCAGCGCCGGCATAGCCCATGGCGATCAGGTTCAGCAGTTCGTCAGAACCCGTACCGCAAACGATCAGGTCGCTGTCGACTTCATAGGCTGCGCCCAATGCCTCGCGCAGCGCAGTGCTGGCAGGGTCAGGATACCGCGCAAGTGACGCGCCTTTATCGACAAGCGCCGCGGCCGCATGCGGGCTGCAGCCAAGCGGATTTTCGTTCGCGGATAATTTTATCAGCACCCGTCCATCATCCGACTTTGCTTTGCCGGGGGTATAGGCGCTGATGGCTTCGATCCATGGTTTGGCGGTAGGCGTGTTCATGCCCGTGGCCATAGCGGCGCAAGCAGCGAAGCGCAACGCTCGCCCTATTTGGCCAATGCAGATTAAAGAGTTTCTATTGTTTCGCACGGCCACGCTGATATGGCGTTGCTTATGCAAGAAGATACGCGTTTCGGTCTGGATAAGAAGGCACGCCTGCTGGGACCAGTGCGACTGGACAGCGGCGCGGAATTTGCGCCTGTCGACATCGCGTATGAAACCTATGGCGCATTAAACGCCGATAAATCGAACGCCATTCTCATCTGCCACGCGCTGACCGGCGACCAATATGTGGCGTCCACGCATCCTATGACCGGCAAGGACGGTTGGTGGACGCGTATGGTCGGGGCAGGCAAGCCCATCGACCCCGCACGGCATTGTATCATCAGCATCAACGTCATGGGCAGTTGCATGGGCTCTTCAGGCCCCGCCAGCATCGACCCCACAACGGGCGCCGCCTACGCGATGGGCTTTCCGGTCATCACCATCCCCGACATGGTGCGCGCGCAGGCGCTCTTGCTTGACCATCTGGGCATCGAAACGCTTGAGGCCGTCGTTGGCGGATCGATGGGCGGCATGCAGGCGTTAAGCTGGGCAGCCTTATATCCCGAGCGGGTGAAGTCTGCGGTCGTGATTGCGTCTACTGCCCGTCACTCCGCGCAGAATATCGCCTTTCACGAGGTTGGGCGTCAGGCGATTATGGCCGACCCGCGTTGGAACAATGGGGGCTATTATGGCCATGAGGCACCATCATCGGGCCTCGCCGTTGCCCGTATGGCCGCGCACATCACCTATCTTTCGGAGGCAGGCCTCACAGAGAAATTTGGCCGCCGCCTGCAAAACCGCGATGCCAAAAGCTTCGGATTTGATGCCGATTTTCAGGTGGAAAGCTATTTGCGTTATCAGGGTCTTAGCTTTGTCGACCGCTTTGATGCCAACAGCTATCTCTACATCACACGCGCGATGGACTATTTTGACCTCGCCGAACCGCATGACGGCATTCTGGCGCGGGCATTTGCAGGGACAAAGACGCGCTTTTGCCTGATAAGTTTCGACAGTGACTGGTTGTACCCGACCGCAGAATCGCGGCGCATTGTCCATGCGTTGAACGCTGCGGGCGCTGCGGTCAGTTTCGTTGAGCTATCAAGCCCCTTTGGCCATGATGCCTTCTTGCTGGAAGCGCCCGAGATGAACCGCATCGTGGATGGTTTCTTGCGCGCAGGAGAGCAATCATGAGCGCGCTCCGCCCTGACCTTGCCATCATCGCCCGCGAAGTCCGCGCGGGGGCACGTGTGCTTGATGTTGGATGCGGTGACGGGCAGTTGATGGCGGCGTTGCGTGATACCAAAAATGTCGATGCCCGCGGTCTTGAGCTGAATGCGCACGATGTTGCGACCTCAGTATCCCGGGGCCTATCCGTCATTCAAGGCGACGCCGATACCGATTTGGCGGAATATCCGGACGGCAGCTTTGATTATGCCATTCTCAGCCAGACATTGCAGACGACCAAAAGACCGGATCTGGTTCTTGACCATTTGGTCCGGATCGGGCGTGAGGCATTTGTCTCCTTCCCCAACTTTGCGCAGTGGCGCATCCGTTTTGCCCATATGTTCGGCGGACGCATGCCCGTGACCAAGCAACTTCCACACCTCTGGTACGACACACCCAATATCCACCATGTGACCATCGACGATTTCCGAAGCTTGTTACACGAACGGAATATCGAGATTGAAGGCCAGTGGTTTCTGTCTGGAAACAAGCCGCGCGCCGACCGCTTCGCCAACCTACTGGCGCAACATGCGGTGTTCAAACTGCGCCGGAAATAGTCCAACATCAAACGATGCGCCGATATCGCGTCGGCCATCTTCACGCACACTGATTTGGAGATCCTGTTTTGCCATGCTTTGCGCGACCACAGCAGGTGCAGCTGCTACGGCAGCCAAAAGGACTGTGGTGCAAATCATGCCCATAAAAAACGATCCATTTGCCAATATAGGCAAGAGTTGATGAAGGTAATTGGCCGCGCCATTGCCGGAAAATACGGCCAATCGCCGGCCAAGTTTCATCCTGTGCCGATTTGCGACAATGCCCCGGGCATTTCTAAACCGATAAAGCCTGTTGCGCCGGCCAACGGGCTTTGCTAGTGGCCCCCTCCTACCTGTCGAGGCGCGTGCGGCCATGGCGGAATTGGTAGACGCGCAACGTTGAGGTCGTTGTGGGCGAAAGCCCGTGGAAGTTCGAGTCTTCTTGGCCGCACCAGACAGCCGTTTTTGGCTGTTTTTCGTTATTCCCAAACATCTTGCAAAAATAACGCTTTTCTGCCAATTATTGTTCCTATCTAGCGTTAGGTGTTCCCTTTTGTTCTTCCCTAGCCCGTCTCTTTTGGGGGCATATTTGGGGGCATATCGCTAAATCGAACTTTGGGGGATTTATGCCACTAACAGTTTTGCAGATTGCAGCGCTGCAACCGCTTGATAAGTCTTACCGCAAGGCTGACGAAAAGGGGCTTTATCTGGAAATAACCCCAAGGGGGTCAAAGCTATGGTATTTCAAATACCGGATAGGTGGCAAAGAAAAACGCTTGGCGCTGGGCGCGTATCCCGAAACGACTTTGACAGATGCAAGAAGCAAGCGGGATGCATATCGCAAGCAGGTGCAAGAAGGTATCGACCCAGTGCGCGAAAGGCGGCTGGAACGTTTGGAACGCAAGGTCAACGCGGGGCATACCTTTGCCGAAGTGGCGACCGATTACATTCGCGTCAAATATCAGAACGAAGGCAAGGCTCAGGCGACGATTAAAAAGCAATATTTCTATATGTCGCACCTGACGCCAACGCTCGGCAACACACCCCTTGGCGACATCAAGTCGATTGAACTGATGGCGGCATTGCGGAAGTTAGAGGCTAAAGGGCACCGGCAGACTGCCAAATGCACACGTGCCTTTGCCAGCCGAGTATTTCGTTATGGGGTAGGCATCGGCAAGTGCAACGACGACCCAGCGCGCCTTTTGTCCGGCAACCTGTCGGCTCCCAAGGTCAAGCATAGGGAAGCGATATTGAACCCCGAGCGCATGGGCGAATTTTTGCGTGCAGCCGACACCTATACCGGACAAGCCATAGTGCAGATTGCAGTGCAGTTGCTTCCCCATGTTATGCTTAGACCGGGCGAATTACGGCTGGGCCATTGGCAGGAAATAGACTTCGACAAGTGCGTATGGCTTATCCCAGCCGAACGCACGAAAATGCGGAAGCCCCATGCCGTGCCATTATCTACCCAAGCCGTTAGCCTGTTGCGCGAACTGGAGCGCCATAGCGGGGGGCTGGAGTATATGTTCCGAGGCCAAGGCAAAAAAGGACCGATAAGCGAAAACACGCTTAATCAGGCATACAAGCGTATGGGCTTTGGCTCCGATGAAGTGACACCGCACGGCTTTCGCACAACGGCTTCAACATTCCTCAACGAGACAGGCCAATGGAACAAGGACGCCATCGAAAAGGCACTCGCCCATAAGGACGCAGACGCCATTCGGGATATCTATAACCGTGGCACATATTGGGATGAACGAGTGCTGATGATGCAATGGTGGAGCGACTATCTGGATACGCTGAAAACCGGCGCGATAGTCCTGCCCTTTAATGCAGAAAGAACGAAATTATAGATTTTAAGTATTTAAGTAGTAAAATCCTTTTTACATTTATAAAATTACTTTTTTCGTCGATAAGCTATATGCAAACCTTTTCGATGATAGGCTGTGGACAAACTATTGTCGCTACTAGCGCAGATATCCTTGTTCAGACATAATATGTAATTGCAGCGAACGATTAAGCGTTCTCTGCAATGCCGGTTCGTTTTTGGACCGGTTACTTCTTATAAAGGATTTTTTATGAAACAGGAATTATTGACGGTAGCTCAATTCAAAGAGCGTTACCAAATATCGCATACGGCTTTGTACAGACAGAGAAACGCTGGGCTACTACGGACCATCAAAATTGGTGCATCTACCCGCATACGCGTTGCCGATGCTGAAGCATGGCTTGCGAAGCTGTCAGGGGGTGCAGCATGACAAAGCTATACTGCGAAACAAATGAGGCTGGACCGCGCAGCAACGCGTCCAGCCTCCAGACCGTCACAAAGCTTTGCGGCAAAGCAACTCGCGTTAACTACTCCGAAAGCCACAACAAGGGCAAGCAAAATGCTTTGACGGTCGATACACCGACCGGACGTATTGCAGTAAGCGCACGACAGCCAAAGCGCGCATTGGCGGCATTGATACGGGCTGGCCGCAGGGGCGTGACGGCTTTGGAGTTATCAAGCTGGGCATATCGGCTGGGGGCTTATGTCCACACCTTGCGCCATGATTATGGGCTGACAATCGAGACATTGCGCGAACCCCATGATGGCGGCTGGCACGGTCGCTATGTGTTGCATACCCCCTGCCAGATTATCGGCGGTGCGGCATGAAAGGCCGCGCAACTTCGCCAAGGCAGGCGATAGCCAGCAAATGCAGAGATTGCACCTATGACACCGAGGCAGCCGGTAACTGGAGACAGCAAACGGCGACCTGTCCGGTCGTCCATTGTGCGCTTTGGGCGTTTCGGCCTTTGCACGGCAATGCCGCCGCTTGGCTGGCAGCAAAAGAAGCGGCACGGCTTCCCGATAACTGGCGCTCAATGCCAAACGTGGAGGCGGTCGCCTTCGTTGCCGGTAAGGTTCCAAACGCGTGCGAGGGGAGGCCGTTTCAGGATAACGCAGCGACGGGTGATAGTTGCGTCCCCGTCCTATCTGCCCTGCCCGTAAACGCCGCGTATGAACGCTATAGCGAAGGGAGTGCAGGATGAACGCTCAAACCCTGCTATCCCTCCCCCAGCGCGGCGATACGGTGCTAGTGCAGATTAACCAGCACAACGGAAAGACCTTTGCAAATTTCCGCAAATGGTATCCTGATGGCGAGGCTTTGAAGCCGACAAAGCAAGGCGTTACGATACCGCTGAACGCCCTTCCCGAACTGCACAAGGCATTGGGGGCATTTCTTGCCACAATCGACCCAGCGGCGCTTACCAGCCGTTAGGTGCATTCCGATAAATTGAGGGGGTGGCTTTTACGTCACTCCCCTTTTTTACCTGAAACCAGTTGTTCCCCCTTGTGCGCTTGAACATGGGAACGCTTTGGGGGAGTATCCCCGCTAATCCATTAGGAAACCAAACAAATGACGCAATTTTGTCATTGGCGGCTGGCTAACTGGGGCATTACGCCTAACGCCGGCATTCCAGCCGTTTTCCTGCTTTGGCATGGCCCTTGCATTTTAAGCTATAGTTATTCGTGTGCGCCTACTTAACGGGAAGCAGCCATTGTTGCGGCATGGCGGGGCTGGCAATCGAACGACGGTAACAAGCGATTATCTGACACTGCGACAAGCCCAAGACCTGATGACAGCAGCACAATATGTACTAACAATCGGCAAGCCCCTAACGCGACACTTGACCGTCCGGCTGGAGCGGCAAGGTATATCGGACGCCGACGCGGTGAAAGCCATTGGCAGACTGCTAACGCTATTGCGCGACCATGTGCGAAAAGCGACAGGTAGCGAAATCGCCTATATTTGGTCGCGGGAGCATGGCGCAGTTATTGGAGGGCATGTGCATATCTTGTTGCACTTACCGGCCGGTTACATCTGGCAAGGGCAACGGGTGCAACGATGGATAGAGCACATATCTGGCCGCCCATATAAAAAGGGGACAATCAAAACGACCCGAATTGGGGGCACTGCAAAGGCGCACGAACAAAATCCTGCGCTATATCTGGTAAACCTTGCGACGGTTGTCGGTTATGTCGTCAAAGGCACTTGCCCGACGGCGGGGGCGGCGCTCGAACTTGAGCGCATAAAGCCCCAAGGCCGCCTTATGGGCAAGCGGTGCGGACGGTCGCAGAACATGAAGTTGAACTCCGAACGAATTACCGCGTAGGGTATGCCCCAAGAACAACGTTTTTATCGTCTGTCATCAAACCAAATTTGATATCCGCAATCAAAAATGGGGCATTAGGGTAGACCAGCCGCGGCCCTTTTGAGCTCGTCAATGCTCTTTTCTAATTCACATTGCTCATCTTCGTCTCCTTACCTCAAATTTAGGAAAGAAGGCGTCCAGAAATCTAGGGGCTATTCAGACACCTGATAACATACAATCAAATTTAGATTGCTGGTGCCAAGCGATTAGGGTTCATCCAAGCTCGCTAATGACCTCACTCACCGCTGCCATTTCCACACGACAGAACTCGTCTTTTTCTGCGCTGGTAAGGCTTGACAATGTGTCATCCGTTCTGCCTTCAGAGAGCGCTCTGATGCCTATATCGTAAAAAGTTTTGACTACATCAGACCCAGCAAAACTTTTGGAGATTGAGAGTTTATCGAACGCTGCAAGCCAATTTGCGATTTGCGAATTTGTTGCAGGGCACACCCCTAAACTGAAGCCTAAATACCCCCACTTAGATGCATCTCTTACCTGGGCCGGGAAGATGCCTGCTCGCATAATCTCGGTTCCTTTCTCTGACATGGATTTAACAAAAGCGGCATCTGCGCTCTCATTTATCTTTTGCTTTGTTCGACTAACTTTGGCGATGAAACTTGCATCTCGGGCCGCAATTGCGGGGGCAGAAGGGATTAAAGATGCAATGAAAATTGCAATTACGGGTTTATGATAAAACTTCATGACTTAATCTCTCTCATCAGAGTATTTGATATTGATGGCCGCTTAAATTGTCTGTCGCTTAGCCATATTATTTTATCCTATTTCAGAAATCGGTCATTAGGAAGAGGTCGCATTGGGTGTTGGCTTTTGAAACTTCGATGGCTTAAGGATTTGATGACACTCGTTCGCCCGCCCGAAATCCGTAGCAAGGGGAGATTGGCACATGCTTCGCAAAAAAGTTATTATCATCTGTGCTTCGATAAGCATGTTGGCTTTTATGGCTGTTTACAGAAGCGCTGACAGTGAGGCCGTGAAAACTTGCCGGGCAGATTTGGAAAGCAGCCTTAAATCACCGAGCAGCCTAAAAATTATCGACACTTATTCATGGACGGATGAAACTGAAGTGTCAGCTGCAAGGACCGAATACATTCTGCCGAAGCTGTTACGCGAGGAGAAATTGACCGACAATAAAACGCGGGTCGTGCCAATCCAGAAGGTAATGATTACATACGACGCTGATAATTCATATGGGGCTGCATTACGCGACAAACACCATTGCGCATTGATAGCCGGTGAATTTGGTCTGACCGTAGTGGAATATAATATCACAAAAGACCCAAAAATCTATCAATTGACTGCCGACGAAATGATGGAAGCCGCCGATAAAGCAGTTGAAGCCGCTGATAAAGCGGCTGCTAAGGCAGAAGCCACATTAAGGAAATACCAGGCAAGATAAATTCAAATTGTGTCAGTGTAAGGGGGAGTTGATATGGTGCCGATAGTCTTTGAAAAGACCACCTTTTGCGGGTTCGTGACAATTATGTTAGCGTCTTGTTCTAATCTTTCGACACCAACGCAGGCGCCCATTACTGAAAATTCGGCCACCCTGTATCGTAACTCCCCACTTGAACAACAGACGCGCTTGCTTGTGGCCACGTTCAATGGGAATATGATGGACAACGGCAACATGGAAAACTGTGGCATGACAGCGCGGGTTCTGAACGCCAACATGGACGCCGTTAACAAAGCTGGCGGCACCCAAAGAGACCCGCAACTGGGATTTTGGTGCGAGCCGGGGGTGAATTCCGAAGGTCCTGTGCCAAGCAGCTTCGAAAGCGAATTCCCTTCCAATGTTCGCACTCTCAACAGTTGGTGATTTTTACAAGCGAGGAGCTAAAAAATGAAAAAGCTGGTTCTTGTTGCCGTTGCGGTGCTTCTAATTGGAGGAGGCGCTTACGCTGGGTCACCCTACCTCGCGGCCAGCAATTTGAAGGCGGCCGCTGTAAGCGGAGATGCAGACCAGATTGAAGCAAATGTTGATTTTCCTGCTGTCCGGGATAGCCTGAAATCTCAGATGTCGGCTGCCATGATGCAGAAGCTTAATTCTGACCCAGAAATGAAGGATAATCCGTTTGCTGGCTTGGGCATGATGATGGTGCCTGCAATTGTTGACAGAGCAGTTGATGCCTACGTCACGCCGGAAGGTCTTGCAGCCGTCATAAGGGGTTCCAAGCCAAATGATGCAAAAGGCAGCGACAGTTCAACGAACCCTAACATTGAATATGACTACGAGTGGGTTAATTCAGACAGGTTCAGGGTCAACCTCACTAACACTCAAACACAGCAGGCAGGTTTGGCGCTGGTTTTTGAGAGACGCGGCGTTGTAACATGGAAGCTTATCAAGGTTGATTTGGATGATAGCTTTTTGGAAGGCTGACAATTAGCTGCGTGAAGAAAATTACGAGGGTTGCCGAAGCTTAATGTTAGGCTACGTGTAAATGGCTTAATTGAAAGGCCAAAACCACAATGAAACACCTTTTGATTGCTGCTTTGCTCCTGCCTAGTGTGACGATACCGTCGTTTGCGCACTCAGGCGGCTTGAATGCCCAAGGGTGTCATAACAATCGAAAAACAGGCGACTACCTCTGTCGCAGAAGTGCAGGGGTTGTCTGGATTGATTAAAATACGATGACGGGACGGCCCCACTGGTCTGCATAGAGTAGATACAACGCCCCGTTGGAAGCCAGAAGAGGATTGCCGTGCTGCGATTGGGTCCTCCTAGAGGTTTTCCAGCCGCGGGTGATTACGACCCCAATGCTTCCGCAGAGTGACGAATTTCAAAAACCAATGCCTAGGTCCCGCATTATCAATGCGTCAAGGGAAACGCTGGATGAGTGCAAGGTCATTTGGGAGGCGGCCAAGATTGCACGTCTTTTGGAATACAAAAATCTGCATACTTATAGACTTGTTTGTAAATCCGTTTTGCCGACAATGGCCTTCGATACACTATATCTATATGCTTATCGTATATTTTTACGCCACCATAAAATTCTCTTTCTCGGAATAGGCCACCATCCACTCCAAAATCTATTCCAACACCTTTGCCATCGTCTAATGGATAAACATTGGCGAGAAAATCACGACCGGATTGCCTCAAAAAGCAAGCCTCTAACTGTTTTGGCGTGACTGAAATTGGAAGTCTTTCTTGAGAAATTCGCCAAGGCAGTCGTTTGTCTTCCTTTTCCTGCGCATAGGCATTGCCGCCATTCGCCAAGAGAAGCGAAAGTCCCAGAGTTACTATTTTTAAGCTGTGTTTCATATGCGCCCAACTGATTTTCGAACCCATCTGTGGCTTAATAACAATGCCACCAAAACCGATTGCGAGCAACCCAATGGCAATACGCCGCGAAATAGTGTAAAAATTATCACCATGATTACAGTCAAACAGGAGGCTTTTTGCCAAGCACTGCTTGCAGGCAGAAGCCAATCAGATGCGTATCGTGACGCTTACAATACGAAGCCAAGTTCGACGGCTGGGGCAATTGCAGTCAGTGCTTCCCGGCTGATGGCAGACCCTAAAATCACCATAAGGATTGCCGAATTGCGAAAAGCCGATGCCGAATCAGTCTGTTGGTCCCGCCGTCAGTCTGAAGAGGTTTTGAGGGGTATCGCGTTATCCGAAGCCATCAAGCCGTCTGAACGGATTGCTGCCATCCGAGAACTAAACGCTATGTTCGGCTACAAAGCGGCAAGGGAAGCCGTCGTGCAGGTAAACGAATTGAAGCCGATTATTGACGAGGATTGGTTGTAGTGCCGAGTAAGTTGAACAACATCAATGCGACAAGCGCTTTAGTTCAAGCCACTTACATTTGGGGGCATATTTGGGGGCATATTATAGTTCATACGTAAAATAATATTTTTAAAATAAATACTTATATAACTTGTTCGAGTCTTCTTGGCCACCAGACAGTCGTTTTCGGCATGTGATAACCGCCTGACGACAAACATCCTGAAACAAATATGTTTGATATCGCGGATATTATATCCCGCCCCCGACACTCGGGCACCCATCGCCATGCACAATAAAGTTCATGGCAAGGGGTTCGCGATTATTAGCTGCGCAATAAGGTGCAAACGGCCGCCGCTCGCGACAACCGTTCGCACGCATTACTGTTGATCGGCTCTTAGAGCTTACGCCTTGGCCTTCAGGCTTTCTGCCACCGCAACGCCGTGCCGCTCAAGTGCTTCGACGATCTTGCCAGCACCTTCAAGGTCGCCCCAGAACATGGGGCCGCCGCGGTAAATGGGCCAGCCATAGCCATAGATCCAGACCACATCGATATCGGATGGACGCTGGGCTTTGCCTTCCTGAAGTATTTTGTAGCCCTCATTGACCATCGGATAGAGTGTCCGCTCGACAATCTCCTGATCGCTGATCTCGCGTTTCGGCAAGTTAGATGTCGACCGGAACTCTTCAATGATAGCGAGCGCCTCAGCACTTGGGGTACCGACGCGCTTTTCATCATAATCGTAAAAGCCCTTGCCGTTTTTCTGACCAAAACGGCCGGCAGCGCACAACGCGTCACGGATCGTTTCAATGCGGCTTGGGTCGCGGTGCCAGCCAATATCGAGGCCAGCGAGATCGCTCATCTGGAATGGCCCCATGGGCATGCCAAAATCGGTATGGACCTTGTCTATTTGCGCCGGCGTTGCGCCTTCCAATAATAATTGCATCGCTGGCTGTTGGCGCGTTGACAGCATCCGGTTGCCAATAAAGCCGTGACAGACACCGGCGACCACCGCGACTTTGCCAATTTTCTTGCCGATGGCCATCGCGGTTGCGAGCACGTCATCCGCAGTCTTTGCGCCGCGGACGACCTCCAGCAATTTCATGACATTGGCGGGCGAGAAGAAATGCATTCCAACCACATCCTGGGGACGCGAGGTGCTATCGGCGATTTCATCGACATCGAGATAGGACGTGTTCGACGCCAAAATTGCACCGGGCTTACAAATGGCATCAAGCTTGCCAAACACCTCTTTCTTGACATCCATGCTCTCATACACCGCTTCGATCACAAGGTCGCAATCTGCGAGGTCCTCAAGCGCGAGTGACGGCGTCAACAGACCCATCATGCCCTCAACTTGTTCAGTCGTGAAGCGGCCCTTGGCAGAACTATTTTCGTAATTTTTGCGGATGACACCCACGCCGCGATCCAGATTTTCCTTAACCATTTCGACGATGGTCACGGGGATCCCCTTGGACAGGAAATTCATCGATATGCCGCCGCCCATGGTGCCTGCGCCAATGACACCGACTTTCTTAATGGCGCGCAGGGCCAAATCCTTGGGCAGTCCGTCAATTTTCGCGGCCTGTCGTTCGGCAAAGAACATGTGGCGCTGTGCAGCCGATTGCGAACCGCCCATCAGCTTAAGAAATTCCGTGCGTTCGAATTTCATGCCTTCGTCAAATGGCAGGCGTGTCGCGGCCTCAACGCACGCCAGATTGGCGTAAGGCGCATCAAAGCCGCGCCATTTTTTGGCATTGGCCGCCTTCAACTGTTCAATGACGCCGACATCGCCAGTAAGAGGCCGGTCGCGGGTTGGCCGAGGACCGGCAGAAATCAATTCACGTGCATAAGCGATGGCATCTTCCGCCAGACTATCTTCGCCGGCAAGCCTGTCGACGAGGCCAATTGCCGCGGCCTTAGCGGCGGGCAAATGCTCCCCAAGTGCGCACATGGTTGCGGCAGCCTCAATCCCCACGACACGAGGAAGCCGCTGCGTGCCGCCCGCACCCGGCAGCAGGCCAAGCTTTACCTCTGGAACGCCAAGCCGGGCCGATGGCACCGCAATGCGGTAATGGCAGACAAGCGCGGTTTCCAATCCCCCACCAAGCGCCGTCCCATGGATTGCAGCGACGACAGGCTTATGCGCAGCTTCAATCATGTTGAGCACCGCATTGAAATCAGGCCCTTGCGGAGCCTTTCCAAATTCGGTGATGTCGGCGCCTGCAATGAAGGTTGATCCCGCGCAACGCAGCACAATCGCTTTAACCGAGTCGTCGGCAAGTGCCAGCTCAAAACCGTCTTTCAGCCCCTGCCGGACATGCCATGACAGCGCATTAACGGGCGGGTTATCGACAAGAACAACAAGGATATCATCGATTTTCTGCGTGGTGA
>NZ_JBIICH010000098.1:0-7583 GCF_044239005.1 Sphingorhabdus sp.
TCAAGCCCGCCACCCAGTTTCAAATAGCCGCCATCTTCTTGCGGCAGGAAATTCGATATCGGGCGTTCAATGACACGGTAGCCATGGTCGGCCAGTTTCATGTCCGAAATGACCTTCGGCTGAAGCAGGCTGACGGTATAGCTTGCAACCGAGTTGCGGAAACCGGGGTGGAATTCTTCGGTGACGGCTGCACCGCCCACGACATCGCGGCGTTCGACGATACGGACCTTTAAACCAGCGCGCGCCAGATAAAAGGCGCAGACAAGGCCATTGTGGCCAGCGCCAATGATGAGTGCGTCATATTTTTGTGTCATTTTTTGCTCCAGCCCTGCGCAGGGCGTTGTTCAAGGCGCGCCTCGGGAATGATGTTTCGAATTTGGCGACAGAAGCTTTTAAGGCAAACTTCCGTGTCGGACAGCGGACCCATGGAAAAGCTTTGGCTTGCCATGCCTTGCTGCACGCGGGTGATGAGGACCGTGTCCTCGGCATTTACTTGCCGGTTAATCCGCCAATTGAGATAGCGCGCAGCGCGCATTTCGCGGCGGTCATCGGGTAAGACATAGCTAATCTCACGGATCACACAGCTGGTGGGGCCAGTTGGCAGCCATTGCATGAAATCGACTTGATCGGGATAAATGTCGAAGGCGACCGACGGCCACAGTTTGAAATACAACCAGCGTTTCTGATTGGCGGCGGGCAGGTGCGGTACTGGCGGCAACAGATTCTGATAGCCGCGCTCTGACCAGTTGGCCGATGGCCGGTCAACAAGGTCGCCCCACATGCGGTCGACATGTGGCTCCGCCTCAATGCCGTAGCTTTTGCCGAACAGCCGCGTGAGGCCGGGATGTGCCACCGGAATGTGAAGGCCATCGGAATAATTGTCGCCGACATTTTTCCAGTTCACAGCGCGCGGTCGCATCGTGACCCGGCCAAGTGCCCTGAGTTCTTCAAAACGATAGGGTGCGACTTGGTCTTCATAAGGCGCCATCATGTCGGCAACCGAGGGGCCGCCGCTTTCCAGACGCACAAAAACAAAGCCACGCCAGATTTCCATGTCGACGGCGACAAGACCGGCTTTATCCTTGTCCAAAGTGGGGTAGGACGCGCTGTCCGGAACACCCGTTAATCGGCCATCAAGATCATAGGTCCAGGCATGATAAGGGCACACAAGTTTCTTGGCGCATCCGCCCGATCCATCGACCAAGCGGCTGCCACGGTGGCGGCAAACATTGGTAAAGGCACGCAACACCTGATCCGCGCCGCGCACGACGATGACGCTTTCGCCAATATAATCGAGGCTATGCCAGTCGCCAATGTTTGCGACATCGCTGACATGGCAAACAACTTGCCATGAGGGACGGAAAATCCGATCTACCTCAAGCGCTGCAAATTCAGGATCATCATAGGTCCATGCTGGCAGGCTCCAGCCGTCCAGATTGTCACGCTCTATGTGCAGGTCTGATTCGGACATCTTGCTCTCCTTATTATACGAGTGTATAACAACTGGATGAGCGCGCGACAAGCCTTCACCCGCGAAAGCGCAGATACCCGCCGGGACGCCTTAATCGCGGCCTGTACGCGCTGTCTGGGAACGTATGGAGCGCAGGGCGTATCGGTGCGTGCGATCTGCTTGGAAGCTGGCGTGTCACCGGGATTGCTGCGGCATTATTTCGATGGAATTGATGCGCTCATCGCGGAAACATATCGGACGACGGGGGCACGCGTTGCCGCAGCAATGCACGCGGCCGTTGTTATGGTTCCCGAAACGGACCCGCGTGGACGATTGTTGGGGTTTATCACCGCCAGTTTTCGTGAACCCATTGCCGACCCTGCTTTGCTCGCGACATGGCTCGCCTTTTGGAGCTTGTCGCGAACGTCGCCCATAATCGGACAAATTCATGACGAGCTGTACGCCGAAAACCGGCACGATATTGAACGGCTGATAGCCGCCTGTCCCAACGCGCCGAAGGATACACGGCTGGCCGCGGTGGCGTTGACGGCGTTGGTCGATGGCTTGTGGTTGGAACTGAGTTTGGGCAACGCGCCGTTCAGCGTTGCTGAAGCCGAGGCACTGGCCGAAAAGTGGGTGGATAGTTTCATTTGAAACAGTAAGGTCTTGGGATGACCGATACATCCCAAACTGATACCCCAATGACCTATGCGCGTTACCTCGCGCTCGACAGACTTCTCGATTGTCAGGATCCACAGTCCGATTTGGATGATGAGATGCTGTTCATCATCATTCACCAAACCAAAGAGCTGTGGCTCAAGCAAATCATCCGTGAGCTTCAACTGGCGCGATCGCAAATCCAGAACGATGCACTTGTGCCTGCCTATAAGGCGTTAGCGCGTGTCAGCCGTATTCAGGCGGTGATGACGCTCAGCTGGGACGTGTTGTCGACGATGACGCCGTCCGAGTATACACGATTTCGCCATGTCCTTGGGCCAAGCTCCGGCTTTCAATCGGACCAGTTTCGCACCGTGGAATATTTGCTTGGCCTCAAAGCGTCGGCTTTTCTGAAATATCAGGAGGACCGGCCAGATGCGCATGCGGCCATGACGGACGCGCTTATCAATCCAAGCATTTGGGATGATGCCATTGCCGCTTTGGCACGCGCGGGGTTCGACATACCGCACGTGTTGCTGGAACGCGATTGGAGCCAAGCACATGTGTTTTCGCCAGAGGTCGAAGCCGCGTTTCTCACGGTCTATCGCAACCCCGACACATATTGGGAATTGTACCAGCTGGCTGAAAAGCTTGTCGATCTGGACGATGCAATGGCGACGTGGCGGCACAAGCATGTCCTGACGGTGGAGCGTATCATTGGCGGTAAGACCGGAACTGGCGGGACGGCGGGTGTCAGCTATTTGAACAGCACCGTGTCCAAGCGCGCCTTTCCCGAACTATGGTCGCTGCGCACGCAACTGTGACCGCTTCATATATCATCAACGGGCATGAATCGGTTTCATGTCACACGGTTGCAACAGCAGCTGACTAGCGCGATACACACTATATTGAATCGGATTATCGGGGGAGTACGGGATGTCATTTTTTATCAATCGCCGCAATTTGTTGGCAACGGCTGGCTTTGGCATTGGTGGCTTATTGCTGCCGGGTGGAGCCGCTATGGCGCAGACGCTGCTTGGCCTTACCGGTTTTACGCACAATGTTGCCAGTGGTGAGCCTGGCCCGGATTCCGTGCTGTTGTGGACACGTTATGTAAACCCGACCGGCGGTCCATCCAAAGTCCGCGTCGAAATTTCCGAAAGCCAGGATTTCTTGAAAATTGCGGGCGGCGGCCAAATGGTGACAGGTCCATGGCGCGACCACACCGTAAAGATTACGGTCGACAATCTCGCGCCGGGCAAATGGCACTGGTTCCGCTTCATTGCCCCCGACGGCAGCATATCCCCCGTTGGCCGCACGAAGACGTTGCCCGTTGGCAAAACATCGAATTTCAACATCGCGATATTCTCATGCTCGAACTTGGGCTTTGGTGAATTCAACGCTTATGGCCATGCCGCGGCGCGCAAGGACATCGACCTTGTGCTGCACATGGGCGACTATATCTATGAATATGGACGCGGTGGTTATGATGGCGGCGCGAAATTCGCGGCGCGCATTTTCCCCGCTGACGAAATTCTGACTTTGGCCGATTATCGCTTGCGCTATTCCAGCTATCGTTCGGACAAGCAATTGCAGGCACTGCACGCCAATTTCCCGATGATCGTAAACACCGACGATCATGAAACAGCGAATGACGCTTGGGAAGGCGGCGCGCAGAACCATAGCGTAGACGAAGGTGACTGGAACGCGCGGCGTAACGCAGCGATGCAGGTCTGGCGCGAATGGCTGCCCGTTGGCGAACAGCCGTGGAAAGAATATTCAATAGGCGATCTTGCAACTTATTATCGTACGGACACACGGGCGGTCGCACGTTCGAAGCCATATTCCCACGGTGATCTGGCGCGCGCTGGAGATCCAGCAAAGGCATTTGCAGAATTTCGCGACGGGGCATGGCGCGATCCGTCCATGACTATGCTCGGGACCGAACAGGAAGCATGGCTTTCACGGTCAATGTTGGGCGACAAGTCGACATGGGCTTTGCTCGGAACCGGAACGAACATGGGCTATAGCTACACGCCGGAAAACGCCATGGATTGGGTCCCCCGCGTTGCGCCTGAACGCGCGATAAACTATGTGCGGCAGGGCATCGCTGCGGCGAAGGCGGGCCTGCCCTACAATCTCGACAATTGGGGCGGTTACCCCACTGCGCGTTCGCGCATTTTGTCAGCAGCGCAGCGCGCCGACGCAAACTTGGTTGTGATTACCGGTGATAGCCACAATGGCTGGGCATTCGACTTGCCCGAAGGCGGAAAGCCAGCGGGCGTTGAATTTGGCGGCCACAGCGTATCGTCGCCGGGCTTTGAAAGCGCAGTTCCGTTCACGGATCCGTCCGTCGTCGCGCGCAGCTTGCTTGACGCGAGTAAGCAGGAATTGCGTTGGGCAGACACATCCAACCGCGGTTACATGCACTTGGCGCTCACGCCGCAGGCTGCGACCAACGAATGGGTGTTCATGCAAACCGTGAAAGACATTTCACTCGCGACCAAGACGGGCCATAAAATGAAAGTCCGCCCAGGCCGCAAAGTTCTCGAACAGGCATAAGGCACCGTTTAACTGATCAGTTAAATCGCCTTGATTTTGTCCATCGCCTCGCGCCATAGAGGATGTAACGGCGCGAGGAGAGAATGACATGCAGATGCCTGGCTTAGGATATAGCGAAGAGCAGATTGAGTTGCTGGATGTGGCGACGACCTTTTGTCGCGACAAATCGCCCATCGATCGCGTCCGCAAGTTGATGGAAAGTGATCTTGGCTATGACGCGGACATCTGGGCTGAAATTGCGGCTTTGGGCTGGACGGCCATTGCCATTCCAGAAGCACATAATGGCGTCGGGCTGACCATGGCCGAAGTCGTGCCGGTGGTGGAACAAATGGGACGGCATTTGATGGCTTCGCCGTTCGTTGCATCCACTCTGGCTGCGCAGGCGCTCATCGCTGGTGGCACCGAAGCGCAGCGCGCGGAATGGCTGCCAAAGCTTGCCGAAGGGGCCATTGGTTCACTCGCGCTATCCGAAGCACATGGCGACTGGGATTTGTTGAACATCACCGCGACGGCCAAGGTTGATGGCGACAGCGTCGTTTTGTCGGGTGAAAAGCAGTTTGTGCTGTGGGCGCAAAGCGCGGATGTCATTGTCGCATCGGTCATGTTGGATGGAAAACCAGCGCTTGTTGCTTTGACCGCTGATGATGTCGCTGGCCGTCTGCGCCGCGAATCCATCATTGACGAAACCAAGCGCAGCTTTGCGGTGTCACTCGACGGTCTGTCGGTGTCCCGCACTGCATTGCTCGACGTCGCGCGCGCGGCGTCCACATTGGCGCATGTCGAGCAAGCCGCCAATCTGTTGCAGAGCGCCGAAATGTGCGGCGGCGCGCAGAGCGTGATCGATTACACCGTCAGCTATCTGCAGACGCGCAAGCAATTCGGCAAAATCATTGGCGAGTATCAGGCGCTCAAACATCCGACCGTTGACGCCTATGTCGACTATGAAAAAGCGCGGTCGCATTTGTACAGCGCCGCGAACAGTTTTAGCGATCAGGGGATGGGCGAAATCGCCGTGCGGATGGCGAAAGCCGCCGCAGATGGAACCTACAGCTTTGCTGCAGACCGCGCGATCCAGTTCCACGGTGGCTTTGGCTTCACCCATGATTGCGACGCCGGGTTACACCGCCGTGCCGCGATATTCCATGCCTCACAATATGGCGATGCGGCATGGCAACGCGCAAAGCTTGCGCCATTGTTGCTCGGGTAATCATGATGTGAAAATGGTCGGGGCAACCGCACAACATGTTGCCGCCGATCTCGATAAAGCCCCGTTCATATTGTGCCCTATGATATTTTGCTAACTATTGTAACCAAATGAGGTTACGGTTGAGAATAAGTATCTGTAATATAATCGTAAAATGATAAATAGTGGCAAAATGGTTATATTTGCTTTCGTAACGGTGGTGATATGCCGTGCAATTTTCTTTGCGAACCTCAAGGGCGCACAACCGAAGCGATAAGCGCGCGCCGCATCGATGCTTAGTTGGTAAGATTCGGTATTTTTCATCACCTTGGTGGATGGCTGGGAAAGCTCCACGAGGTTTATTTTGTCTGTGTCCGGTAAGAAAAATGGTCGAATATCAAGATGATGTAAACATCGACGACCAGGTCCGCACTTTCCAGGTTCCCATCCAGTTCACGCGAACGCAGCTGGAAAATATGCTTCTCGCCGTTCAGGCGGATGCGCATGATTCAACTATATTTGACGACGCTTCCCATACAGACGATGTTGCAACGACGCTGGCAGTGAAGAAAGCGGTCGACCTGATCGAAATTGCCAAGCGCCGCTCGCGGTTTGCTGCAGCTGCAAATCTGTTTGCTGACCCTGCTTGGTTCATTCTTTTGGACCTGTTTGTTCGGCAACATTCCGGTTTGGACACCGGCGTTTCCAGCGCTTGCCGCGCGTCATTTTCACCTGTCACAACAGCGCTGCGGCACATTGCAATTATGACCGAACGAAATATCATCGTGCGTCGCTTCGACCCGCGCGACCAGCGCCGCGTGTATCTGGAACTGACTGAGGAAACGAAACAGGAAATTCAGCGTATTTTGCTGACTGACGACGCTAACGACCTGGCAATCGCGTCTTAAGCGCAGTTTTCGGTTTCGCCACGGGCGACGCCCACCCCGATAATGTTAGATGGTATTTCGGCGCAGCTGCATTGCATGAGGCGCCGCTTGCTCGGTTATAGCAGCACGTTCAGAGCGCGTTCGTATTCCGCAGGAATCGACATTTGTTTGCAGAATCCGCCGCCACAGCCTATTACGCGCTCCGAAATTCATAAATTTTTATACAATCTGCGGTTAATTCGATGAAATCACTTAATGAGCTGGACAGCAAGACGTTGCATGAAATCATGCAGCCGTTGAACATCATAAGGTTATCTTGTGGTAATATTCGCGCAAGGATTTCAAATCGTCCAGGCGAGGATTCTGATTACCTCATTGAGAAAATGGTGCGTATTGAAGAACAGGTCGTGCGCGCTACGAAGCTTTTGCAGGATTTAAAAAGGCGCGATGAAAATGACGGCATGCCCCGGGACAGTTAAGGGGAAATCATTATGTATGGCATGATTCACCGGGCTGTCCGGCAGATGGTTTTTGATGAGTTGGGTGAAGACGCTTGGCTCGCTTTCGAACATAAGCTGGGTATCGGGCCAACCGAACTGCTCACTGGTATGGTGTATGACGACGCCCTGACCATCGCTATCATCTCGGAGGCGTCAGCGCGGTTGAACTTATCCGTTGATGCCTGCCTTTTCGAATTTGGGCGCTACTGGATTAAATATGCCGAGCGCGGTTCGCTCGCGTCGATCATGAATTTCACGGGTCAAGATTTGGCCAGCTTCATTGAAAATCTGGACAGATTACATCTTGCGGTGGGGGCAGCTATGCCCGGCGCGCGCTTGCCCTC
>NZ_JBIICH010000099.1:0-7516 GCF_044239005.1 Sphingorhabdus sp.
GCTCGACAAGTCGCAGGACCCGGCGAAGATGATCCGTATGATCATTCTGGAGATGGAAGAAACGCTGGTTGAAGTCCGCGCTTCCGCAGCCCGGACGATCGCGGACCAAAAAGAACTGCGCCGGCACATCGACAAGCTAAATACGCTTGAAGCTGACTGGACCGACAAGGCTCATCTTGCGCTGTCAAAAGATCGCGAAGACCTTGCCAAGGCTGCCTTGGTCGAAAAGCGCAAGGCGACCGATATGAAAGACCAGCTGACGGCGGAAGTCGATGTTCTCAACGATGCGTTAAAAGCTTCGGAGCAGGATATTCACAAGCTGCAGAAAAAGCTCGCCGACGCCCGCAGCCGTCAGAACGCGTTGATGACGCGCCTTGAAAGCGCCGAGAATCAGGTCAAGCTGCGCACGATGTATAATGGCGACAAGGTTCGCGAGGCTTTCTCTCGCTTTGACGTGCTCGAACGCCGCGTGGACGAAGCGCAGGGATATGCAGACTCGCTGTCCATCGGTTCAGACGCCCCACGCAGTCTAGGCGACGAAATCGCAGCGCTTGAGTCCTTCGACGTGGTCGATGCCGAGCTGGAAGCGATGAAAAAAGCCATGAAACAAGACGCACAGAAGGAAGGTTGAACCGATGGAAGATACTCTCATCCCCGTTCTCGTCGTTGGCATGCTGTTCATTGGCTTGCCTTGGCTCATCCTGCATTATGTCACCCGCTGGAAAACCGCGGCAACGCTGACCAATGATGATGAGCGTATGCTCGGCGACATGAACGAACTTGCCCGTCGTCTGGAAGACCGTCTCGATACCGTTGAGCGTCTGGTCGCGCAGGAAAATCCCGAGTGGCAGCCACGTCGCATCGATCATGAAACAAAAGATTTCGACCCCGAAAATGTCCGCAGGCTGGAAAGGAACCGCTAAAATGGCTGGTACACATACCAAATTCTATCTCGATAAGATGAATGCGAAATGGAAAGGCGTTTGCGCCGGGATTGCCGACTATACCGGCGTGGACGTTCTCTGGGTACGGCTTGGCGCGGTGATGCTCACCCTGATGGGCGGTTTTCCGTGGACGCTGATTGCCTATGTCATCACCGCCTGGATGGCCAACCAAAAGCCAGTGCATCTCTATACCGATGATCGCCAAGACCAGAAATTCTGGCAGGGCGTGCGTCAGTCACCTGCCCGCACAACACGCGACATTCGTTCGCGTTTCCGGGAAATCGACCACCGGTTGGCCGAAATGGAAACCTATTATGTCAGCAACAACAAGCAGCTGGCGGACGAGATCGAGAGCCTTCGATAAACGGCGACATATTGGAAGGAATAATAATGTTTACGCTTATCATTCTCGGGCTGATTGGGTGGTTTGCATATCGCCACTTCGCACAGAAGAAACGCAACGCAGATCGCCGCAACTGGAGCGTTGATTTCCGCGACAGCCCCATCCGGCCCGTGACGCGCCGCCTGCCATGGAAAGAATTCAAATGAGCTTTGCGGGACCAAATTTCGTTATTGCGATTGTTGCAATGATGACAGTCGGATGGCTCATCAACAACTGGATCCGCGCCAAACATGGCTACCCGTTGGAAGATGAATGGGGCGGCAAGTCAGCGCTGACCGATGGCGACTATCCCGAAGCGGAGCGCAAAATCATGCTGCTCAGCAATGAAAATGAAACGCTGAATGGCAAGGTTGGTCGCCTAGAAGAACGGGTCGCGGTCTTGGAACGGATCGTCACGGATAAGGCCGGACGGCTGTCGGAAGAAATCGAAAAACTGCGCTGAGGCGCGCTGGAGAAAAATGATGGATCCCACGTTAGTTGAAGGCTTGATGCAACTGGCAATGCCGATCACTCTTATCACAGTTGTGGGCGTGGCTGGCTGGGTGCTCACCACATGGATGCGCATCAAAAATGGATATCCGCTTGATGGTATGTGGGGCCAGTCAGTCTATCCCAAGACCGACCAGGAAGCCGTCGAACGCGTAAAATTGTTGAGCCAAGAAAACGCGCAGCTGCGCGCAGAAATCGGCTCAATCAAGGACCGCCTCGCCAATGTGGAAAAAATCATCGTCGATGACAGTCACCGGTTAACATCTGAAATAGAGGCCCTTCGAGGGCCTTCGAATTGAGGAGGAAGTAATGGATCCGTTTCAAATGGTCGTCGCAATCATTGCCATCATCACGATCGGCAGGATTATCCAGACAAAGCAAAAGGCAAAGCTCGGAATCGTTGAAGACGAAAATTTCATGGGCACGAAAACCCACCGTCTTTTGAACAATGCGGATACGCAGCAGATGCAGGACGAAATTCGTGCCTTGAAAGAACGCATTCAGGTTTTGGAGCGCATCGCGACGGACAACAATAATACGAGTGACATCAACCGTCAGATTGAGGAACTGCGCAGCCGGTAACGGCGCGCGGACGGAAAGGAAGGACCATGCAACAGGATCCCAACTTCTACATCATTATCGGTGCCTTTGCGGTGCTATGCGTCGGCATCGTATCGTCATTAAGCCTACGCGGCTGGCGCGACTGGATTGCGCTTAAGCATGCCGAGCTGGAAACAATGCGCCATGGCAATGAAGCACCCGTGCCCTCGGCCACGTCGCGTATTGAAGTCGCCGATTTGAAAGAGCGCGTGAAAAGGCTTGAAGCCATAGCGGCAGGGATTGATATCTAAGCATCGCGGCCATATGCGCAGTGCATGACAACATTTGCCGACATTACCGAAGAATATGAATTTCTTGAGGCCGATGACCGCTATCGGTTGCTTATCGACCTCGGCCGCGAATTGCCCGAAATGCCCGCCGCGTTAAAAACCGATGCGACGCTCGTTCGGGGATGTTCCGCAAGTGTATGGGTCTATCCCGTGACCGCTGATAAAGAACTCACATTTTTGGCCGACAGCAACGCCGCGATCACCAAAGGCATCATCGCGCTGGTCCTGAAAACGGTTGAGCACAAAAATGCGGCCGACATTCTGAAGACCGATATCGAGAACGCCCTTGCGCCGTTCGACCTCAAAAATCAGTTAAGTTCGAACCGGACACAGGGCATTCCCAATATGATCTCGCTTATCCGCGAGACGGCAGCGCGTTACGCCGGCTGAGCCGGACGCAACCCAAGCCACATCGCAAGTGCAGGCAGTCGCGGCAGCAGCAGCCGGTCGAACAGCCACAGCGCAAACAGCGATGCCGCAAGCAACGGCAAGAGCAACGCCATAACACCGATGATCATCACAACCCCGCGCATTTTTGGTGGCACCGCAGCAATCGGCGGTGCGCCGAGCGCATCATCGGGCTTGCGCCTGCGCCACATCAGGAAACCTGACACAACCAATGTGATCAGGCCAAGCGCAGTGAGCACGCCGACCAACTGATTGAACCATCCAAAAAGCTGGCCCTCGTGCCATGCAATTCCATAATTGACCGCGCGATCAATCACATGCTTGTCGGCAAAGCCTTTCCGCGACATTTCCTTGCCCGTTGCAACATCAAATGTGATCTCGCGGTTCAATGGCCGGTTCTGCGCCTCCGACTTAATGGTCCAAGCCATCGGCGCAGGCGGGCCGAAACGCTCAGGCGCGCCTGGTGCTTTCACCAACGCCGGGTGCGGCAGTCGTTCGGCTTTCGCTTTGGCGACCATGTCCGCCAAACCAACCAGCGGAATGCCGGCAGCCTGCATTTTCATCATTGCATCATGATCATGCTCGGCATGCGGGGCGGCACTGCCCGTTTTCCAGTCTTGCGCGCCTTGCACGAGGCCCATTTCAGCGCGGGCAATACGGAAAGCATCGCCCCAGACGCTCGCCCAAGGCAGTCCTGTGGTTAGCAGAACAAGCGCCAGCCCTGAAACCCAGAAGCCAGTCACCGCATGCAGATCGCGCAGGAACACGCGATTGCCCTTCCCCAACCGGGGCCAAACGACACCGGCAAAGCGCTGCCCGCGCGGCCACCACATATACAGACCGGTCATGATCATGACGATCGCCCAGCACGCCGCCAGTTCAACAATCCAATCACCCATTTTGCCGATAAGCAGCGACCCATGTATCCGCGACACCGTGGCGGATATCCGGCTTTCCGGATCGATGCTGCCCAACACTTTACCCTGCGGTGACACATAGACGTCGCGCATGGATTGGCCGTCGGCGAGGCCGATATGTATCATCGCGGCATCGCCTGCATGTTCGGGCAAGCGATAGCTTTGGAATTGCGCACCCGGATTGGCCGCCATGACAGCGGCCAACTGCACATTGGGTGATACTGCCTGTTCAGTCGATAGGTTCGTAAATGCGCGCTCTTCCCAACGGTCCAATTGCGGCTTGAACAGGTAAATTGCGCCTGTTGTCGCAAGCACGAGGATCAGCGGCATGACAAAAAGCGAAGCATAAAAATGCCAACGCCAGATCGTGCGGTAGAAAGACGTATTTTCCATCTCTGCTCTCCTAAAACCGCGCGCGGACGCCGCCGTAAATGGCACGGCGTTCAACCGGGTAGTAAATGGCGGATGCTGCGGAGGCAAGGATAGCGGCCGATACGTCGCCAATGGTTTTCTCTCCGGTCAGGTTCCGCGCGTCAAGAAATAGATCGACCCCGGCCATAACGCGCGCGCCGGCAGATAAGCCTAACAGGGTATAGCCCGTCGTGCGTGTCGTGTTCCGATAGTCTGCCCATGCACCCTGCGGCACCCATTCGACATTCGGCGCAATATGCAAATCGTCGCTGCCAAATCGAAGCTCCGATCGCAGGACATGCTTTGGCACCACAGGCAGCCGGTTGTTGCCATATTGGGCATCAGCGACAAAGCGGAAGTCGGAATATTGCCAGATCTGCCGGAAGCGCAGCCAATCGGTTGGCGCGGCACTAAACGCGGCCTCGACACCCTGATGCCGTGTTTTATCGGCGTTGAACGTTGAGGCTGGAATGTCCCGCCCTACGGTAAATTGCAGCATTTCGCGTTTTATGTTCGCGCGGTACAGGGCAACATCGAAGCTCACCCATCCCATTTTCCCGCGTGTCCCGATTTCGGCTGTCCATGCAGTTTGTTCCTTTACAGGAACGAACGCCGCAATTTGCGCGAGTTCAACGAAGGTCGGAAATTCTGTGGATTTGCTATAATTGGCAAAAATTTGGACGTCTTCGGACGGTTCCCAGAGGACGCCAAATTTGGGCGAGAAGGCCTCGAACGACGCTGCGCCGGTTGCGGCAGACGGAACGATCTGAACCTGCTTTCGGAAGCCATCGGCATATATACCGCCTGCTATAAGCGTAACACCCGCAACCGGCGTTGCACGCAGCTCTCCATACATATTCGACGTCCGGGCCGTCTGGTCGGCTTCGAAGGTGAGCGCTCCACGCTTGCCGTTCACATTGATAAAGCGCTTTGAGTCAATTGTTCCCCAACGGGACTCTCCGCCGACAGTAACGCTCCAGTCGTCTCCCTCGCGATCATAACGGGCGAACACGCCGCGATCTGTCGATGTCTGATCAATGACCTGATAAATCGGGTGATATAATTCTTTGGCGTTCACGAACGCGCCAACATCCAGACGGCTTCTGCCCCAGTCGAAACGGGTCCGGTTCTGGATACGAACCGAATTGATATCGCGCGCCTGATCCCCGACAAAATTGCCGCTGCGTGGCGCAGTCAACGCCGTTGCGCGGGTCAGTGCACCGGGCAGTTCCTGATTAAGTGTCGTCGCGCTTGCGTAAAATCGCGTCGACACGACATCCGAAATCCTAACCCCAGCATTTCCGTTAAAGCGGATTGAGTTCCGCTGGGCGTGTTGCCGATCCCCCTTGTGGCTATCGGCGCTGATCGCTGCCCAAGCATTGGCGTCGTCGTCACCCACTCCAAAAGACGCCAAGCCACGATAAAAGTCAGAGCTGCCAACATCACCGCGAAGGTAAAGACCCGCGGCATTGTCTCCGGTGGGCGTAACACCGTTGATTGCGCCACCCAATGTACCGGAACCAAATCTCAACGCGTTCGCGCCGCGATATACCTCTAAATGGTCGAAAAATATGGGTTCAAGCTCTTGAAAGTCGCCATTGTCGTCGGCCAGATTGATGGGGACCCCATCCTGCAGCAACGTCAGTCCGCGCATGTGAAAGCCACGCGATAGACCCGAACCGCGAATGGAAATGCGGACCTCCTGCCCAAAACGCGGCTGGGTATACACGCCTGGCGAAAAGGCCAAGGTATCACGCAAAGACACGACGGTCTTGTCTGCATAATCTTCGTGGCTAACGACGTCGGTGCCGCCTGCGGTGTTGTTTGCCGATATTTCGGATTCGTCAGCGGCGGCACGGCCGGTGACAATAATCGTGGTGTCAGCAGCCTCTTCAGCTGCGGCAGGGGTAATGATGGCAATAACAGAGCACGCAACAGACGCGCGCAAAATGGACAAAAATTTCATGATATTTTCCTAAATCTAAACGAGAGATAGGCCGCAAAGCAGCCCTGTAGTTTAGACGTAAGAAGGTGGACCTATAGCTGGGGGCGGCGGGGCAGCGAGGCCAGCGCCAACCGAGACTTCGCGTTTGGCAAAAACAGGAATGGCAAGCGCAACAGGTGCCATTGCAACTTGGAAATCAGCGGAAAGCACGTCCGCCGCCATCGCGGCTCCCGCAAAGGCACAAGGTTGATGCTCAACCGATTTGCCTTTTGATGGATCTTCTTTGTGCAGCTTACCCGATTTGTCCATCCAGACGGTCTGGGTGTCCATTCCGGTACAGATGGTCAGCGCAAAACCACGCTCCGACGACGGCATAAAGCCAGACGGAATGATGACGCGCAAAGCCAGCGCCAGCAATATCATTGCTGCAGCTATATTCCGGAAGGGCGAAGATGCGCGAATCACGCGCGCCCTATGCGCTTGCAATTTGGCCCACGCAAGTAACTAACCCTTCCACTCGCGCCGTTCTTCGGCAACGCGCAGAACGTCATAAGCCGCCTGCCCCGCCTGAAAAGCCTTGGCCGCGTCGGCGTTGCCGGGGTTTACGTCGGGATGTGTTTCCTTGGCGATTTTGCGCCAGGCTTTTTTCGCGTCATCAAACGTGGAGTCGCTTTCAAGGCCCAAAATATCGAGCGCATGCATTTCATCACGGCTGCGGCTGCCGTCGCCGGACCCGGCCCAGCCATAATGCGCGGATTCTTTGTAGCCCGATGAATCGCGGCGCTCATTGGCCTCACGCTCGTCGGCTTCTTCCTTCGTCAGACCTTCGAAATAGTCCCAACCACGGTTATATTCACCGGCATGTTCTTCGCAGAACATCCAGCGGTCCGGGCTGTTGGGCGATTTCGGTGCGGGGCAGTTTCCGGCTTTGTTACAACCATAGCGGTCACACAGACGCACCTGTTGCGCTTCGGTGCTACTGCCATAGCCGCGCCAGCGGGGAAAACCCCAGTCATTTCGTCGAGTGGTACGCACCATGCCGCCGACTTAGCGACGGCACGCGCATTTTGCTAGTGGCGTAAACGCAATTTATGCGCCGGACAGAGCGC
>NZ_JBIICH010000100.1:0-7478 GCF_044239005.1 Sphingorhabdus sp.
TATACAACTTCTCGTCCAATATGGTAATTAGGCCGTCGGTATCAAGCGATTCTTTGGCAAAAGATTCATTCAGCATGATGTTGAGCAAAGCGGCGTGATTCGGGTCGGTCGGAACGAAGTCACTCAATGCTTCATGATGCTGGCGTATCATGGATGGATTACGCAGCAATGCGCCAAGCACACCTTGCACTAAGAAATCCGATCCCTTTGCGTTGAAACTCTTGGTCTCGGCGCCGGGCGGCAATATCTGCGGCTTTCGCCAATCGCGTTTTGGCGTGTTGGTGAAGCGGGCTGGCGGCGCGTTTCTGCGTTGCGCAAAAAGATTATCGAACCGTTCGCGAAACGAATCGGCATAATGCCGTTTGATTTCTCCGTCCGTGATGGTCGCTATATGGACACCAAGGCGCTGTTTAAGCCCCGCACGGTCCTCTGGCGTGTCTAACGGGTTCGCAGACACCTCCGCCTTCCACAATCGCTCCACAAGCGGCTCTGACGCCTCCAGAAGCGCCGTAAGGGCTTTTGCACCCGATGCCTTTACAAGGTCGTCCGGATCCTGCCCATCGGGCAGCGTTACGAACTGAAGGCTGTGGCCAGGCTTTAGCAAGGGCAGGGCACGTAACGCCGCACGCATCGCGGCTTTCTGCCCAGCCGAGTCCCCATCGAAGCACAGCAGCGGTTTTTCGGTCATGCGCCAGAGCATCTGGATTTGCTGCTCGGTCAGTGCGGTGCCCAATGGGGCAACCGCGTCACCAAAGCCGGCCTGCGCAATCGCAATGACGTCCATATAGCCTTCGACCACAATGACGCGGCCCGTCTGGCGCGATGCGGGTGAACATTTGTCCAGATTGTAGAGCGTCCGCCCCTTGTCGAACAAAGGCGTATCGGGCGAATTGAGATATTTGGGTTCACCATCGCCCAATATCCGGCCGCCAAACGCAATCACGCGGCCGCGCGGGTCGCGGATGGGTATCATCAGCCGACCGCGAAACCGATCGTAAGGATCCTTGCCCTCAACCGCGATCAGCAGGCCCGCCTCAACCAGCATGGCGTCGCCATATTGCTTCAGCGCTGATTTCAATGCTGTGCGATGATCAGGCGCCAGTCCGAAGCCGAAATCGCGGATGGTTTTTTCGGTAAACCCGCGCTTTTTCAGATAGGATCGCGCACCTGCGCCATCGGGGCTTTGCAACTGCGCAACGAACCAGTCCTGCGCTGACGTCATCACGTCATACAGGCTGTTCGCTTTTTCGGCGCGCTGGGCGGCTTTGGGGTCAGGGGCAGGGACCTCCATCCCGGCTTCGGCAGCCAATTCCTTGATCGCGTCCATGAACGACAGGCCGCGCTGATCGGTCATCCACCGAATGGCATCGCCATGCGCGGAGCAGCCAAAGCAATGGTAGAAGCCTTTTTCGTCGTTGATCGTGAAGCTCGGCGACTTCTCATTATGGAACGGACAACATGCCTTAAACTCGCGCCCCGCCTTGGTGACCTTTACGGTGCGGCCGATCAACGCGGAAAGCGTCGTCCGCGACCGCAGTTCATCAAGCCATTGCGGGGTGAGGGTCATGCGAAGTTATTCCCCTCACGCAGGCGGGAAGGGAGCATATTTACGACAACGCCGCCTTCACAAGGCCGCTTGCCTTGCTCATGTCGAGTTGCGGGCCGTGGCGTTCTTTTAAGGTCGCCATGACACGGCCCATGTCCTTAAGGGATTCTGCGCCGAGTTCGGCTTTGATGCCTTCGATGGCTGCGCTGGTTTCGGCGTCGCTCATTTGTGCGGGCAGGAAATCTTCGATGATTGCAAGCTCAGCGGCTTCAATCGCGGCCAGCTCATCGCGTCCGCCCTGTTCATACAGCGCGATAGATTCGCGGCGTTGCTTGATCATCTTTTGCATGACCTCAACGACCATCGCGTCATCGTCGGGTTGCTGCGATGCGGTGCGCAGTTCGATATCGCGGTCTTTGATTTTGGCGAGGATAAGGCGAACGGCGGCGAGCCGGTCTTTGTCTCCAGCCTTCATCGCGGTAATTTGGGCGGCCTTGATGGTATCACGAATCATAATAATCTCATTTCAAACAACGTTATGCGCACGGCCTTAAGCCGACACGCCTGCGCAAACAATGTCTGCGTCCTGTGCGCCTCTGCGTAAATCCGTTTTTTGCACGCAGAGGCGCACAGGACGCAAAGTTAAAATGACATATTCCACAGCTTTGTCGATTTCCAGATTGACGCATCCCCCCGCCGTCTCTAGGCGCAATCCCTTAGCGACATTGCTGTAATCCGTCTCACAGGAGCGACCCCATCATGGCCGACCCCATTTCTTCGCGCGCGCCTTCTGGAGCGACGGGGGTATTGGTTTTGGCGTCCGGTGAAGTTATCTGGGGCAAGGGCTTTGGCGCAGAAGGCCAAGCGGTTGGCGAAGTCTGCTTCAACACAGCCATGACCGGATATCAGGAAGTCATGACCGACCCGTCTTATGCGGGGCAGATCATCAACTTCACCTTCCCACATATTGGCAATGTCGGCACCAACCCCGAAGATGTCGAGGCACTGAACCCGCATGCCCTTGGCGCGATTGTGCGTCAGGATGTGACAGACCCATCCAATTTCCGCAGCACACAGCATTTTGATGCGTGGATGAAAGCCAACGGCCGTATCGGCATTTCGGGCGTTGATACCCGCGCACTGACCCGGCTCATCCGTGTTGCCGGCGCGCCAAACGCGGTGATCGCGCATTCGGCGAGCGGCGATTTTGACGTGCCTGCATTGTTGGCCCGCGCAAAGGCGTGGGCTGGCTTGGAAGGCATGGACCTGGCCAAGGATGTAACGACGTTGCAGACTTATGGTTGGGATCAGGGCCTTTGGAAGCTGGGTTCGGGCTATGCCGAACCTGCCAAGGGCCGCAAAAAAGTCGTCGCCATCGATTATGGCATAAAGCACAATATCCTGCGCAATTTGGTCGATGTCGGTTGTGACGTCACGATCGTTAGCGCGACCGCGACGTTCGAAGAAATCATGGCCCATGCGCCCGATGGTCTGTTCCTGTCGAACGGCCCCGGCGACCCTGCCGCGACGGGCGTATATGCCGTTCCGGTGATCAAGCAGTGGCTGGACACCAAAAAGCCGTTGTTCGGCATCTGCCTTGGGCATCAGATGCTTGGCCTCGCGGTCGGCGCGAAGACCGAGAAGATGCATCAGGGCCACCGTGGCGCGAACCATCCCGTCAAGCGCCTGAGCGACGGCGCGGTTGAGATTACCAGCATGAACCATGGCTTTGCCGTGGATGCAGATACCTTGCCCGCCAATGCCAAGGCAACGCATATCAGCCTGTTCGACGGCAGCAATTGCGGCTTTGAACTCGCCGACCAGCCAGCGTTTTCGGTGCAATATCACCCAGAAGCCTCACCCGGCCCGCAGGACAGCCATTATCTGTTCGAAAAATTTGCGGGGATGATGGGGAGGATTGGAAATTGACGCTCTCGGACTATGTAGAAGCAGCTATTCTGATAGAAGCCGCTAATCGACCGCAAGAAATTGCTCAGGGTTACACTGACTGGGCTACGATTGTAGCGAACCTAAAAAGTTTAGTCGGCGCACAAGTTCCTGACGAAGTGATTGAGTCACTCATGAACCGATTTTTGGATGAAGGCGTTGCCGAAGTCGTTCAAGATCAATTCGCAGGCGACTACTATAAGCTTAACTATGAGCAATTAGTTGAAACCCGGGATAGAAATTTAGTGGATGGCAGCTCTCTGGTTTTTAAATATGCGGTGGTTGGCAATCAATTTCTTCATAATGCCATCGCCAAATTTTCATCAGACGATGTTGATATATCAAGGCCGCAATTAGACCAACCAGAAGCGCAGATCCCTGCGGCTGACCGGATTGTTCCGCTTAATCATAACGAACCGGATTACGTTAGTATTCGCCGTGAATTGCGCGAGATTATCGAAGCAGAACGCGGTATCAACGACACCGATATTTCGGCTGAACAACGCGACCGTATTAAAAAAGGATTGGCTGCGGCATCAGAGCTTTGGGAGGCGACCGAGTTAAAGTTAATACATGTAAAAATCGGTGTCGTGATGGCGATTGAAGACGCTAAGCCAATATTCAAAGAAACTGCCCGCCTCTCAGCGATTGATGCACTGATTGCAGCGATAAAAGCCTTCATAAAAGCCGCGACTGGCGTGGACTTGGAAAACCTATTTTAATGCCCAAACGTACTGACATAAAATCCATCCTCATCATCGGCGCTGGCCCCATCATCATCGGGCAGGCGTGCGAGTTTGATTATTCGGGGACGCAGGCGTGCAAGGCGTTGCGCGAAGAGGGCTATCGCATCATCCTCGTCAATTCCAATCCGGCGACGATCATGACCGATCCGGATATGGCCGACGCGACCTATGTCGAGCCGATTACGCCCGAAATCGTCGCCAAGATCATTGAAAAAGAGCGCCCCGACGCGGTGTTGCCGACGATGGGCGGGCAGACCGCGTTGAACGTTGCCTTGGCCTTGTTCAACGATGGCACGCTCGCGAAATATGGCGTTGAGATGATCGGCGCGGATGCCGAAGCCATCGACAAGGCCGAGGACCGGATCAAGTTCCGCGACGCCATGACAAAAATCGGTTTGGAATCGGCACGGTCGGGCATCGCGCATTCGATGGAAGAAGCGCTTGAGGTGCTTGAGCGCACTGGCCTGCCATCGATCATTCGCCCAAGCTTCACCATGGGCGGTACCGGCGGTGGGATTGCATACAACCGCGACGAATTTATCAAGATCGTGACCGGCGGGCTTGATGCATCGCCAACCACCGAAGTGCTGATTGAAGAATCGCTGCTCGGTTGGAAAGAATATGAGATGGAAGTCGTGCGCGACCGCGCGGACAATGCCATCATCATCTGCTCGATTGAAAATATCGACCCGATGGGCGTGCACACCGGCGATTCCATCACGGTTGCGCCAGCGCTGACGCTGACCGACAAGGAATATCAGATTATGCGCAATGCGAGCATCGCGTGCTTGCGGGAAATCGGCGTAGAAACAGGTGGTTCGAACGTACAGTTCGCAGTCAATCCGAAGGATGGCCGCCTGATCGTAATTGAAATGAACCCGCGCGTATCGCGTTCGTCGGCGCTTGCATCCAAAGCCACCGGCTTCCCGATTGCGAAGGTTGCGGCGAAGCTGGCGGTCGGTTTCACGCTCGATGAAATCACCAACGACATTACCGGCGCAACACCAGCGTCTTTCGAACCGACGATTGATTATGTCGTCACCAAAATTCCGCGCTTTGCCTTTGAAAAGTTCAAAGGCGCCGAGCCATTGTTGCACACCGCGATGAAGTCCGTGGGCGAAGTGATGGCGATTGGCCGCAATATCCACGAAAGCCTGCAAAAGGCTCTTCGCGGACTGGAAACCGGGCTTTCGGGTTTCAATTATGTCGACGCGCTGAAAGGGGCATCGAAAGATCAGCTTTCTGCCGAATTGAGCCGTGCAACGCCAGACCGGCTGTTGGTCGCGGCGCAAGCGCTGCGTGAGGGCATGAGCGTTGCCGAAATTCACGCAATTGCGAAGTTCGATCCGTGGTTCCTTGAGCGGCTCGAAGAAATCGTTGCGGCGGAAAATGACGTCAAGATGAACGGTTTGCCCAATAGTGCCGAGGCGCTTCGCCGTCTGAAAGCCATGGGCTTTTCGGACAAGCGGCTGGCCTATCTGGCGCTGGAATCGGTCAATATCCGCCCAGGTATGGAAACCGCAGTCCGCCGTGGTTCCGGCATCGCGATGCAGGCTGCGCGCGCGATTGCTGGCGCGGTGACCGAAGATGAAGTGCGCGCATTGCGCCACAAATTGGGCGTGCGCCCCGTGTTCAAACGCATCGATACCTGCGCTGCGGAGTTCGAAGCCAAGACGCCATATATGTATTCAACCTATGAAGCCCCAAGCTTCGGTGTGCCGGAGTGCGAGAGCCAGCCCACGGATCGTGAAAAGGTCGTTATCCTTGGCGGTGGTCCGAACCGCATCGGGCAGGGGATTGAGTTCGATTATTGCTGCGTCCATGCCTGCTTTGCGTTGGCGGATGCGGGCTATGAGACCATCATGGTCAACTGCAATCCGGAAACCGTGTCGACCGATTATGACACCAGCGACCGTTTATATTTCGAGCCACTGACGGCGGAAGACGTGCTGGAAATCCTGCATGTTGAGCAGCAGAACGGCACGCTGAAGGGCGTCATCGTCCAGTTCGGTGGGCAGACCCCGCTGAACCTCGCAAAGGCGCTTGAGGCAGCTGGCATTCCGATTTTGGGCACATCGCCCGACGCCATCGATCTGGCCGAAGACCGCGAACGCTTTGCGGCGCTCATCAACAGACTGAAGCTCAAGCAGCCCGAAAACGGCATTGCGCGCAGCCGTGACGAAGCCATTAAGGTTGCCGAAAATATTGGCTACCCCGTGCTGATGCGGCCGTCTTACGTCCTTGGCGGGCGTGCGATGGAGATCGTCGATACGCAGGCGCAGCTGGAAAATTACATCCAAACGGCCGTGATCGTCTCGGGCGACTCGCCGGTATTGATCGACAGCTATTTGCGAGACGCCATTGAGGTGGACGTGGATGCCTTGTGCGATGGCGACGAGGTCGTTGTTGCCGGCATATTGCAGCATATTGAAGAAGCTGGCGTCCACAGCGGCGATTCCGCCTGCACCATCCCGCCGTATAGCCTGCCCGATAACATCGTCGCGGAAATCCGCCGCCAGACCGAATTGCTTGCGGTCAACCTGCATGTCCGTGGCCTGATGAACATTCAGTTCGCAGTCAAGGATGGCGAGGTGTACCTGATTGAGGTCAATCCACGTGCCAGTCGGACCGTGCCTTTCGTCGCAAAGGCCATCGGCGCACCTATCGCCAAGATCGCCGCGCGCGTTATGGCGGGGGAAAAGCTAAAGGACTTGCCGCCCATCAACCTCGACATCGATTATATCGCGGTCAAGGAAGCGGTATTCCCGTTTGATCGTTTCCCCGGTGTTGACCCCGTTCTATCGCCTGAAATGAAATCAACCGGCGAAGTCATGGGTATCGATCGCGACTTTGCGACGGCCTTTGCCAAATCACAAATCGGCGCGCGGATGCCGCCACCGATGGGTGGGAAGCTGTTCGTTTCGGTCAAAGACACAGACAAGCCGGTTATCGTTCCTGCGGTCAAACAAGCGATTGCTTGCGGCTTTACCGTGTGCGCAACCGACGGCACGGCCAGTTATCTGCTGGAGCAGGGGATAGAGGTCGAGCGCGTGAACAAGGTCGCGCAGGGCCGCCCGCACATCGTCGACAAGATTAAAGATGGTGAAATCCAGCTGATCTTCAACACCACCGAAGGTTGGCAGAGCCTGAAAGACAGCGAAGAAATCCGCCGTTCCGCGTTGGTTGGCAAGGTTTCGCAATATACAACAGCCGCAGGAAGCATCGCGGTTGCACAGGCG
>NZ_JBIICH010000013.1:0-29291 GCF_044239005.1 Sphingorhabdus sp.
TGCTGCTGATCACCCATTATCAGCGGCTGCTCGATTATGTGAAACCCGACTTTGTGCATGTCCTCGCCGACGGCCGCATCACGCGGACCGGTGGTGCAGAGCTCGCGCTTGAGCTGGAGCGTGACGGGTATAAGGAATTGGCGGCTTGAGCATGTCCGCGCCGACCCGCCATAATGAAGCATGGCGCTACAGCGACATTGCCGCCGTCGAGGCGGCTTGGCCATTGCCTGCGCCCGAAAGCATCATCGTGCCTGCGGGTGGAACCTTTGCGCGGACGATTATTCAGGACAGCGGCACTATCCATCAATTGGACATCGCGATTGGCAAAGGCGCCACCGCCGCAATCCATGTGCTGAATATCGGCGGCGATTATGGGCGGGTGGAGCTTAACGTCACACTGCACGAGGGTGCTGATTTCAAACTTGGCGCGGTGCAAATTGGCGGTGCTTCGCAAACGCTTGAGGTCATTACCACTGTCACCCATGCCGAACCCGGCGCGACATCATCGCAGATCGTCCGCTCCGTCTTGGCGGGTACGGCGACCGGCACCTATCTCGGCAAAGTGGCCGTGGCACGCGATGCCCAGCAAACCGACAGCGTGCAGTCCGTCAAAGCGATGCTGCTGGACCGCAGCGCGACGGCCAACGCGAAGCCGGAACTCGAAATTTACGCCGACGACGTCAAATGCGCCCATGGCTGCGCGATTGGCGAGTTGGACGCCATGGGACTTTTCTATCTGCAAGCGCGCGGCATTACCCCTGCCGACGCAAAGAAGCTGATGTTGCAGGCCTTTGTCGCGGGCGTGTTCGAAGGCGCGGCTGATGAAGAGGCGCTGACCGAAGCGGCGTTGGCCAAATTGGGGGATTTGGTGTGAGCGCACGGTTCCCCCTAAATCGTCGTCACCCTGAACTTGTTTCAGGGTCTATTTCGCCTCGCAGAGCTTCGGTCTCAGTTGCACGATGGATGCTGAAACAAGTTCAGCATGACGGTGTGTTGCTATGCTGATGTCTGCTTCACCCATCCGCGACCAATTCCCCGGCCTTGCGAACAACTGGCATTATCTCGACACCGCCGCGACGGCGCAAAAACCGCAGGTCGTGCTCGACGCGATGATGCGTGCCGGTGGCGCCGATTATGCCACCGTCCACCGCGGCGTATATGCCCGCTCGGCTAATATGACGGTCGCGTTTGAGGCGGCGCGTGAGCGCGTGGCGCGGTTCATCGGCGCAGCATCACCGAACGAAGTCGTGTTCGTGCGCGGCGCGACCGAGGGCATCAATTTGGTCGCCCAAAGCTGGGGCCCCGCCAATCTGACCGCTGGCGACCGCATCATGCTCAGCCGGTTGGAGCATCACAGCAATATCGTGCCGTGGCAGATGCTCGCGGAAAAGGTCGGCGCGCATATCGACGTCTGCCCACTAACCGACGATGGCTTGATTGACCTCGACTGGCTGGAAGCGAACCTTACTGAACAACATAAGCTCGTCGCGCTGGCGCATGTGTCCAATGTGCTTGGGTCGGTCCTTGGCGTAAAGCGTGCGGCCAAGGCTGCACATGCTGTTGGTGCCAAGCTCATGCTCGATGGCTGTCAGGCCGCACCGCGTATGCGGCTGAACATGGCCGAGCTTGGCTGCGACTTTTACGTCATGTCCGGCCACAAATTATATGGCCCAACCGGTGTTGGCGTGTTGTGGGCACAGGCGGAAACGCTGGATTCTATGCCGCCATGGCAAGGCGGCGGCGCGATGATTGATCGTGTGACCTTTGAAAAGACGACTTACGCCCCGGCGCCATCGCGGTTTGAGGCGGGCACCCCGATGATTATCGAGGTAATCGGCCTGCACGCCGCGATCGATTTTATCGACAGCTTTGGTCCCGAGGCGATATTTGCGCATGAAAGCGCGCTCGCCGCGCAAACGCGCGACGCCTTGCGCGGTATCAATTCGGTCACCTTATACGGTCCGGAAAAGTCCGCTGGCATCGTGTCCTTCAGCATGGAGGGCATCCATCCGCACGATATCGGCACGATATTGGACGAAGAAAATGTCGCCATTCGTGCCGGCCATCACTGCGCACAACCGCTGATGGACCATCTGGGCATCCCCGCCACTGCGCGGGCGAGTTTTGGTATTTATAATGACGAAAATGATGTCGCAGCGCTGGTGCGCGGGCTGGAACGGGTGAAAAGGATTTTTGGATGAACGAGAACATCCGGATAGAAGAAGTTGATAGCGTCGAAAAGCCGCCCCGTGCGCGCGTGGAAAACGCCATCGAAACGCCTGGCGAGACATTGGCCCGCAAGAAGGATTATCTGGAAGGGTTTCTCGCGCAGAAACCTGCTGCGCCATCACCGGGCGAACCCGACGGCGATTTGTACGAAGCGGTCATTGCCGCGCTTAAGGAAATTTACGACCCGGAAATTCCGGTGAACATTTATGACCTTGGGCTTATTTACAATGTCGAGATCAATGACGGCCATGCGCTCGTGTCGATGACACTGACGACCCCGCATTGCCCGGTGGCAGAATCCATGCCGGGCGAAGTTGAACTGCGCGTTGGCGCGGTGCCGGGCATTGGCGATGCTGAAGTAAATTTGGTTTGGGAACCCGCGTGGTCGCCAGCCAATATGACCGATGAAGCCCGTCTGGAGCTTGGAATGTTATGACCGATGTAAAGACCCGCGTTCGCCCCGCTGCAGTCATCCTGACGCCCGCGTCGGAAGCGCGGATTGCCGAGCTGATGTCCAAGGCACCCGAAGGCGCGATTGGCGTAAAGCTGTCCACGCCGCGCCGGGGCTGTTCGGGCCTCGCATATTCGGTCGACTATGTGTCCGAGGCCATCGCTTTTGATGAAAAAATCGAAACGCCAGGCGGCGTGCTCTATATCGATGGCGGCTCGGTTCTCTATCTCGTCGGATCCATCATGGATTGGGTCGAAGATGAATTCGCCGCTGGCTTTGTTTTCAATAATCCCAACGCCACCGGCAGTTGTGGATGCGGCGAGAGCTTTACGGTTTAAAAACCGAACTGCAGCCGGAATGCAACGCCGATGTCATTCGGCGCGCTTTCGAAATGCCCCGGCTCCTGTCGCCAGAACAGGTTTGACGAGAGATAGCCGCCGCTCATTGGCAATATCCACGCAAGCTCGCTCGCGATTTCGCGGCCTTGCGGCGCAAGACTGAAGCGTCTGATGCCGAATGTCGGGGTAAGCGTCGCATAATCATAGGCAATGGGCACATTTAGCGTGAGACCGCCGCTGGTGACACGCAGCGGTTGGGCAAGCCGAAACGCCAGCCGGTCGCCGGGCGCGAACGCATTGGCCCGTGTGACGTCAAAGGAGAATGCGTTGCTCTTCAGCAGGCTTTGTCCCGTCAGTGTCGAACCCGCATTGGCATAGGTCCATCCTTGCCGCCAACTGGTGCCGATGGACCAATCCTGTGCCAAGGTCGCTTCCATATTGCCGTCGACGAACAGGCTGCGCGCACCGCCGCGGCCGATGAAGTTGGCAAAGCGGGCACCGAGGATCGTTTCATCTTCACGCATCCAGTTGGCACCCAGCGCCAGTCTGGCCGGCCCGATCTTGCGATCCAGCGAGAGCCCTAATGTTGCATAGGGATATTGGCGTGCACCCCGGCGGAGATATTCGTCTCCGGCCCCTTCATACAGACGGGCGTCGCCATGTTCGACGCTGCCGGTCAGTCCGAAAGCACCCAATTGCTGTCGCAGGGCAAAGGAATTGCCCTGCTGGCGTTCAAACCCGCCCTCCATCCGCGCCGCACCAGCGGTCAAAAAGGCGCTGCTTGCCATGTCTTGCAAGGCCGCAACCTGATGGGCGGCGGTTTGCCGGATGCCCAGACTAAAGCGGGTATCCTTCGTAATTGCTGCGCTGACCCGGCCTGCCAACAACCGCGCCTGTCGCGCTTGCCCGTCCGAAAGCGCGAGCGGCAATATGCTGGCTGTGCCGGCGCCGCTGTCGCTGATCGAAAATGCAATTTGGGTTGTGCCAAGAGCCGCGCTGACCGATCGGTCCTGATGGATAAGCGCAGGCGTCAAACGCAACCGGGGCGCAGTGGCATTCAAACCATGCGCAAGGTCGATGTCATATGCACGGCCATAGCTATCCACGATCACCGCGTTCACGGGACGATTGGACATCGCAACATCGCCCATCGGGCCACTTGTTGTGCCACCATCGCCCGAAAGCGGAACGGCTATTGTTGTGCCCGCCAATGACGTCGTTCCGGAGGGCGCGAAGGCACGTGCAATATCCAATATGCCGCGTCCGTAAATTGCGTCGGTGCCGGGGTCGCCCGCATCGCGCGCTGATGACAAGAGCAGATTTACAATCTGTGCGCCCGTGAGATTGGGAAAGGCTTGCGCCAGCAAAGCTGCAGCTCCCGAAATCTGTGGCGCAGAGAAAGACGTGCCATTGAAAACTCTGATAAGTGACTGACCATTCTCGACGAAACGATAGATGGTGTCGTTCCGATATTCGCAGCAAATGCCTTGCCCCAATGCGGACAACACTGCATTTTGCGCGACACCCGCCTTGTTACTAAAGTTGGATATGACATCATTGTCATCGACAGATGTCGAAATGATAACAAGCCCGTTTCCGCTGGCCAATAGAGCTTGCGCAAAGGGGCTTGGGCTGTTCGGGTCAAAGGCAGACGAAGCTTCATTGCCCTCATTACCAGCGGATACAACGACGACGATTCCGGCCAAGGTCGCGCGATTTATCGCAGCCCGTAATATCGAACTCGCACCGCCCGCACCGCCGAGTGAAATGTTTATAACACGCGCGCCATTGTCGACCGCACGGTCGACCCCTGCTGCAATGGAGGTGTCCAGAAAGGAACATGAAGCCGCATCTTTGCCGGGGGCTGCCGTGGTACAGCTTCCCGCCTGATCCGCCCGAAGCGCTAATATTGTCGCATTAAAGGCAATGCCATGTACATCGCGATCATCTTTGGCGGCTGCAATGACCCGCGTTACCGCAGTACCATGTCCGTCGTCATCACCAAGTGGCCTACCCGCACCCGTTACATCGCCCGACTGTGCATGAATGCGGCCAGTGAACTCATGGCTATTAGGATCAATCCCTGAATCGATCACACCAACGGTTACGCCTCGCCCGGTAGCGCCTGCCTGATAAGCCGTGATCGCACGGTGAACGCTCGGCCCATCTGACTGGAAATATTCTATTGTTATGAAATTCGTCGGCGGCGGCGGTGGCGGCGGTGGCGGCGGCGGGGGCGGCGGGGGCGGCGGGGGCGGAGGTGGCGGAGGCGGCGGCGGTGGCGGCGGTGGCGGCGGGGGCGGCGGAGGTGGCGGCGGCGGCGGGGGCAGAGGTGGCGGGGGCGCGACGACCACCGGCGGGGGAGGTGGAGGCGGGACTACAGAAGGCAGCGGCGTCACAACAACTGGGGGCGGGGGCGATTCGGCCGTGGGTGGAACCGGCACGGGGGTCGAATTCACGCCGCCGCCGCCACATGCAGACAGTGCGAGTGCAAAAACAACCGATGTGCCGATTGCTATTTTGCGATCAACCCGCGCTTTAGTCATATCCGCAACATAGTCATGGGAAAGAGACATTCATCCAAAGAATGGTTAATATATGATTCTCTTTCGGTAGACGCAACATGCCCGTTGAGTAACGCAGGGTATGTTGTTAGGCGCCGTCGATGCAAACGCCTTTCACCGATATCGACACATGGATCTTTGATCTCGACCTCACCTTATATGGCCCGGAGGCGAATATCATGGCGCAAGTCCGGGACCGCATTGCGCTATATGTCGAGGATCATTTTAAAATTGGCTCCGTCGAGGCGCATGAAATCCGGCATCGTTATTGGAAGAAATATGGCACGACATTGGGCGGGCTGATGGCCGAACATGCGGTTGACCCTTACGGCTATCTCGATTTCGTCCACGAGGTTGACTTGAGCCTATTGCAACCCGCGCCGGATTTGCGTGGGCATATTCATGCGTTACCGGGCCGCAAAATTATCTTCACCAACGCTGATGCACCTTATGCCGAGCGTGTGTTGACCGCGCGCGGTCTGGACAATGTGTTTGAGGATATTTTTGACATCCACCGGATGCAGCATATGCCAAAGCCTTTCGCCGGCAGCTACGACGCCTTGTGCAGCGAATTGAGGATCGACGCCACGCGGGCACTTTTTGTGGAAGATTCCGCACATAATCTCGTCCCCGCCAAAGCGTTGGGCATGCGCACAATTTGGGTGAAACATGAAGGCGAAGCTGATAGCGCAGCCCATCAAGACCATATCGACCATGAAATTTCCGATGTGACCCAATGGCTATCGGAAATTCACAGCTTTGAAAGAGCCGCATGACTGGACAACTAACTGCCATCATTGACGCCGCATGGGACGCCCGTGACGCGATCAGCAGCGCCACCCAAGGCGAGGTGCGCGACGCCGTACAAACCGCATTGGCTGGACTGGATGACGGGTCACTGCGCGTTGCGGAAAAGCTGGATGGCAGTTGGCAGGTCAACCAATGGCTGAAAAAGGCTGTTTTGTTGTCGTTCCGGTTGAATGACAATGTCGTGGTTGATGGCGGTGCAGCGGGCGCACCTGCCTATGACAAGGTCCCTTCCAAATTTACAGGATGGGGCGAAAGCCGTTTCCGCGACGCAGGGTTCCGCGTTGTGCCCGGCGCCGTCGCGCGGCGCGGCAGCTTCATCGGCAAGAATGTTGTGTTGATGCCCAGCTTTGTAAATATCGGCGCACGCGTTGATGAAGGCACCATGGTCGACACATGGGCAACGGTCGGAAGCTGCGCGCAAATTGGCAAAAATGTCCATCTGTCGGGCGGCGTTGGCATTGGCGGCGTACTTGAGCCACTGCAGGCTGGCCCTGTCATCATTGAAGACAATTGCTTTATTGGCGCACGGTCAGAAGTTGTAGAAGGCGTCGTCATCGAAGAAGGCGCAGTGCTTTCGATGGGCGTTTTCATCAGTTCCACCAGCAAAATCATTGACCGGACAACAGGCGAAATCTTTGTCGGCCGCGTTCCGGCTTATTCGGTTGTTGTGCCAGGTTCGCTCCCGGGCAAAGCGCTTCCCGACGGCAGCCCAGGCCCAAATCTTTCCTGCGCGGTCATCGTCAAACGCGTCGATGCACAGACCCGCGCAAAGACCGCAATCAACGACCTGTTGAGGGATTAATTCGCCGAACCGAGCAAGCACGATCAAAACGGACTTGCAATTCGGACGGATTTACTCCAGACGATGCGGGCGGACCGGGCCCCTCTGGCGCTTCGCTTCTTCGGAAGGAACGTGATGTCGGCCGCATCGGATGTTTCCGGTGCACTGGTCAGGCGGTCTTCAAACCCCCCGAAATACGCTCGTCTGTGCCCGGAACATCCGATTGAACTTAAACAATGTTCAAGAGGATGTAGTGATGACTTTTTCGTCATTTCGATTGATGCAATATCACCAAAAAATTGATCGCGAACTGCGCGCCGAAATTTCTCGGCGCTGGCCAGACGTGTTTCGGATCCAAAAACTGAAACGGCTGAAGCTAGCGATCAAGGATCGGTTAGCGCGCCACGCGCATACCTCCTTTGGCCGTCGTCTACGCCTTAAAAGGGCTTAATATTTGAAAGCTGACGCCGCGTGCGTTTCAATCTGCGCGGCGTCGGCACGTACAATACAGGGAATGATTTCATGGAATTTTTGATGATGGACTGGTTGGGCACACCGGTTTGGTTCTGGTTGGCCTTTATCGGCATCGTAATCACGCTCACCGCGTTTGACCTTGGCATTTTGCACAAGGAAGACAAAGAGATGGGCATCGCCGAAAGCCTTAAGCTATCGGCGTTTTACATCAGTATTGCGATGCTGTTCGGCCTTTGGGTCTGGTTCCAAAAAGGGGCCGACATGGGCATGAAATATTACACGGGCTTTTTCATCGAAAAGGCGCTGTCGATTGATAATGTCTTTGTCATCAGCCTGATTTTCACCTTCTTCGCGATTCCACGAAAGTACCAATACCGCGCATTGCTATGGGGCATTATCGCCGTCATCGTCTTGCGTGGCCTAATGATTGCCGCTGGCGCTGCCATTGTGCAGGAATATTATTGGACGCTGTATATCTTCGCCGCTTTCCTGATTGGAACCGGCATCAAGATGCTGTTTTCTGGCGATCAGGAAATGGACGTCGCCAAGAACCCGGTGGTCAAATTTATTTCCCGGCATATGCGCGTGACCAAAGAGCTTCATGACGAGAAGTTCTTTGTGAAGGTACCAGATGACAAGACCGGCAAGATGGTGCGCGCTGCGACGCCATTGTTCCTCGCGCTTGTCGTCATCAACCTCGCCGACCTCGTGTTCGCAGTGGACTCGGTACCGGCGATCTTTGCCATCACCACGGACACGTTCATTGTGTACACGTCAAACATCATGGCGATTTTGGGCCTGCGTGCCTTGTATTTCGCTCTCGCCGCGATGGTCCATCGTTTCCATTATCTTAAGTATGCGCTGGCATTGGTTCTGGTCTTCATCGGTTCAAAGATCTTTGTTTCAGACTTTGTGATGGACGGCGACAAGTTCCCGCCCGTCCTGAGCCTGGGCGTCACCTTTGGCCTGATTTTAGGAGGCATATTCTTTTCGCTCTGGAAAACGCGCGGACAGGATCAATCACATCACACGCTTTAGTTTTTACTTTAGCGACCAAGAGGAGAAAACTGAGATGAATAAACTTATGTTAAGCGCAGTTGCAGTTGCATCGGTAATCGCCATTCCGGCTCAGGCTAAAACCGCGGCACCCATGCAGTGCGCGGCCGTCAACCAAGCGCAAGTGGAATCGCTGTTCAATGATTTCAACAACGCTTGGGCATCCAAAAATCCAGACACGGTCACCAGCTTGTTCACAAAGGACGCAGTCCTGCTGGCTACCGTTTCCAACACGCCACGCACCGACCATGCGGGTATCCGTGACTATTTCGTCGGTTTCCTAAAACCCAGCCCAGTTGGAACCATCAACAGCAGCACGGTCAAGATCGGTTGCAACATGGCAGCACGGCTCGGCACTTGGACGGTAACCGTAACAGACCCTTCAACGGGTGCGAAAACAGACATCAAGGCCCGTTATTCGTTCATCTATCGTATCGAAGATGGAAAGTGGAAAATCGACCATCTACACTCGTCGATGATGCCTGAAAAAGCTGGCTAACGCCGGTCCTTCGTCGGCGCATTAAAGTCGGACGGTTTGTTGGCAATCCATGCCACGAACCGTCCGATTTCTTCATGCGCCAACAACGCATCAGCGGTTGCAAAACGCTTTTCGAGATCGCTGTTGGTGAAATTGGCATGAATGGTGCGATGGCAAATCGGATGCACCGGCTGCCGTTCCTTGCCACCCCGGCTCTTGGGCACAGGGTGATGCCATTCGGTGACCTCCCCCATCGGGCGCGAACACAGCCAGCAGGTTACTTCGGGCGTAACAGACTCTTCGTCTGAGTCATAAAAATCGCGATTTTTTCGCGCCATTGTCGCCGCTCCGTAACCTGCCAGATATCCGCAATCAGTTCTTGCCTGTTCCCAGCAAATCCAACGCGGCGGCCGTCATCGCTTCGATGCCCAAGCGGACCGACGGTTCGGGATCGATCTTGAACAAGGGCGAATGGTGACCGGCCACGGCTGGTCCGCCATTTTTCGCAGCCGCAATCCATTCGGGGTTTGTCCCGCCGACCGCGAAATAATATCCCGGGATGCCAAATTGCTGATCGACGAAGAACGCGAAATCCTCTGCGCCCATATTTGTCTGGCGGAAGGGCACAACAACATCGCTACCCAATGCCGTCGCAATTGCACCGTTCAAGCGACGGGCAAGCGCAGCGTCATTGACGGTGACGGGCGTGCTTTCGTTGACCTTTACGATAGGTAGCTTGTCATTGGGCAGGCCGTGCGCCGCGCCAATGCCCTTTGCCACACGCTCAATCGAAGCAATCAGCTGATCCCGAACCGCTTGGCTATTGGCACGCACGGTCACCTGTAAATCGGCATATTCGGAAATGATGTTATGCTTGGTCCCAGCGTGGAATGCGCCAACGGTAATCACGCCCGCGTCCAACGGGCCCTTTTCGCGGCTGATGATCGATTGCAGACCAACGACGATCTGCGACGCGATGTAGACGGGGTCGCGGCCAAGATGCGGCGCAGCGCCGTGCGTGGCGATACCGGGAACGCGGATGTCGACGCTGTCAGCGGACGAATATTGGATGCCTTCCGATGCTGCGATTTTACCCGTTTCCAATTCTGCTGCCACATGGAAGGCCAGCGCATAATCGGGCTTGGGGAAACGGGTGTATAGACCGTCCTGCACCATGGCCTTGGCACCGCCAACGCGCTCTTCAGCGGGTTGGACGATGAACAGGATTGTGCCTTTCCACCGGTCTTTCATACGCGCCATTTGCCGCGCCGTGCCGAGCAAAGAGGTAATGTGCACATCATGGCCGCAGGCATGCATGACGGGCATTTCAAGGCCATCAACACCAACCTGTCGGACAGTCGAGCTGTTGGCGAGGCCCGAGCGTTCCTGCACGGGCAATCCGTCCATATCCGCGCGGACAAGCACGACGGGACCATCGCCATTTTTCAGCATGCCGACAACGCCGGTTCCGCCAACCTTTTCAGTCACGATCATGCCAGGCACGGTACGCAGTTCCTGTGCCATCCGGGCGGCAGTCTTATATTCGCGGAACGACAGTTCAGGGTTGCGGTGGAAATGGTCCCACAGGCTGGCGAGCGACTTATCATAGTCTGCTTTGACGGCATCCGCATAGTCGGGGCGGGCCGCCGCTGGTGTGGCTATTAATGCGCTTGTCAAAAGCGCGCCCAACAAAGTCTTTTTCATCATAATCATTGTCCCCCATTGTATCTGTTATGCGACGGCTCAAATGTCCCCTGTCGGGTGAGGCCGCCTTGGTCTGAATGCTACGCTATCACGGGCACCGGTCAAAGCAATGCCCGACGGGTGAAAATTCATCGACCATCGTTACATAACGGTAAAATCCCTTGCCTTGCGCCGGGTTAATCCAAAAACCGGCGCGCAGCGAATATGCTTCACCGACATGGCCAAACCATCGATTGCCCGCATTGTCCTCCAACCAATGCACGCCAAGGCCATATGCCGTGAAATAGCCTTTGTCGTCATCGCCATTTGAGCCATTGAACGTCCATACTGGTACGGTCATTTCGGCGAAGCTTTGTTTCGACAATAATGGCGCGCCCTGACGCAACAGCAATTGGCCCACTTTGGCAAGGTCGCGCGCCGAAATGCGCAGGCCGCCTTGCGGGCTGAACGCCGAACCATTGCGCCCAAGAACGTATAGCGCATCAACATCACAACTGCCGTTGGTGGCAGGATACACCGCGCAAGGGTCAGGCCCCTTCATGGCCGCATCGCGCGCCAAATCGCCATTTGGGCGCAACAAAGTGACCGCTTGCGCACGCCGTCCCTCGCTGCACCCGGCACCCCAATTGTAGCAGGCATCAAGCCCAAGCGGTGTCAGCACCAGCCGCGCCATCAACCGGTCAAACCGCTCGCCCGTGGCGCTTTCCAGCACCGCCGCGATCACGGGCGAATTGATATTGGCATAGGAAAAATAGCTTCCCGGCGGGTGGGCAGCATCCCACGCTTTTGGGTTGGCAATGACGTCGGACAACTTGCCATCCAGCGGCACGATATAATCGACGGAATCGCGCAGCCCGCTTTGGTGGGACAGCAAGGCACGCATGGTCACCGGCGTATTAGGGAAGGCTGGGTTGCGCACGGGCCAGCCAAGATAAAGACCGACATCACGGTCAAGATCAAGCACACCCTGCTCCGCCAGCCGCATCGCTCCAATCGCCACCACCAGTTTCGAGATCGAAGCAACGCGCGCAGGGTCATCCAGCGTTACCGCACGGCCTGCAACACCAGCATCGCCTTGCGCAACCCCGTGCGTGATGCCGTCAGCGGTAAAATCAACCCGGACCTCAGCCGCCACAGGAAGTGCGCGTTCAGCCAAGGCAGGCGTTGTTGCACAGCCGCCAAGCGCCGCCGACCACAAAGACAAAGCCGCGATGAAAGGCGCGAGCCGCGTCCTATTCCAAGACAGTCTCATCCCCTGCATCATGCCGCCGGACAGGGGCCTGCATATTTGCCGGTTGCTTTGCCCTGCATCTTCACCTTGCCAATCATCGGCAGACGGACATCGAACTTGCTGTCATAATTGAATGCGGTTTCGCCCATGACGCCCGCAAGCTCCATGTCGACGCTGCCCATGCCTTCCATGCCGCATGACAGCTTCAACCGGATATTTTGGCCCGAAACGTCAAATGCCTTATACACGCATTTCTCCGCGCCATTGCCGCCAAAAAAATCTGCACTTGGCTTTTTGGCTTCTGCCTCAGTCAGGCAGCTGCGGCTAGACGCGCCCTTGGCGACCTCGTCCATAATCTGCTGCTTTTCCGCTTTGCCCAGCGTCGGCACGTCAATGTCGGTGAAGACAAACTTGGTTTCCCACTGCCCGGCCTTCATCGGGATAAACGCGTCATAATCCATTTCGGCGGCGCGCTCTTTGCTGTCGGTGTCAGCGCCTTTGTCCGAACAGGCTGAAATCGCCAACGCCGCAACGCCCAATAAAAGGAACTTGTGCATGGGTTGTCTTTCTTGCTCTGTTGTCATTTCCTTCTTGTGTCCCTGACTTATCAAAAAGGCAACAGGCGATCAGAACCCCTTTTGTGGTTTTGGTGTTCCTTGGCACAGGTGATGACATAGACCACGTTTTTCACATAAAGCCGCCGCACACTCTTGCCCTTGCACCCGCTACAGCACATATAGCGAACATGGCTGAATTGATTATCCGCCGTGGGCTGGAAGAACCGGACACGGTTGGCAGCTTCACCCCGCACAGGCCGGAACGCCCGTCGAAGCTTGAAGGGGGTCGCCCTTTCAAAATCGTTTCCGATTATGAACCCGCAGGCGACCAGCCGACGGCGATCAAAGAATTGGTGACGACTGCGCTGACCGGCGAAAAGAATCAGGTCCTTTTGGGCGTCACGGGTTCCGGCAAGACATTTACCGTCGCTAAAGTCATTGAGGCGTTGCAACGGCCCGCACTGATCCTTGCTCCGAACAAGATTTTGGCGGCGCAGCTGTACGGCGAATTTAAAAGCTTCTTCCCCGACAATGCGGTCGAATATTTCGTCAGCTACTATGACTATTACCAGCCCGAAGCCTATGTCCCGCGCAGCGACACCTATATTGAGAAGGAATCGAGCGTAAACGAGGCCATTGACCGTATGCGCCATTCGGCGACGCGGTCGTTGCTTGAGCGCGATGACGTTATCATCGTTGCCTCTGTGTCGTGTATTTACGGCATCGGTTCGGTGGAAACTTATTCGGCGATGATATTCGACCTGAAAGCAGGCGAAAGCGTTGATCAGCGCGAATTGATCCGCAAGCTCGTCGCGTTGCAATATAAGCGCAACGACACTGGCTTTGCCCGCGGCAATTTCCGCGTGCGGGGCGACAATCTGGAAATCTTCCCGTCGCATTATGAAGACATGGCATGGCGCGTCAGTTTGTTTGGCGACGAGATTGAGGAAATCGCCGAGTTCGACCCGCTGACGGGGACGACAGGCGCCAAGCTGAACAGTGTGCGCGTATACGCGAACAGCCACTATGTGACGCCCGGCCCAACGATGAAGCAGGCGAGCGAAGCCATTCGGTTCGAACTGACAGAGCGGCTGAAAGAACTGGTGTCCGAAGGCAAATTGCTGGAAGCACAGCGGCTTGAGGAGCGGACGAATTTCGATCTGGAAATGATCGCGGCGACCGGCAGTTGCGCAGGCATCGAAAATTACTCGCGCTTTTTAACGGGCCGCCTGCCCGGTGAACCGCCGCCAACCCTGTTTGAATATCTGCCCGAAAATGCATTGCTGTTTGTCGACGAAAGCCACCAGACGGTGCCGCAAATCGGCGCGATGGCAAAGGGTGACCATAGGCGCAAGCTGACGCTCGCCGAATATGGCTTCCGCCTGCCCTCATGCATCGACAACCGGCCGTTGCGTTTCAACGAATGGGACATTATGCGCCCGCAAACGGTGTGCGTTTCTGCAACACCGGGCGGTTGGGAAATGGAACAATCGGGCGGCGTGTTTGCCGAACAGGTTATCCGGCCAACGGGGCTCATCGACCCACCGGTCGAGATTAAACCCGTTGAGGATCAGGTGCAGGATTGCATCAACGAATGCCGCAAGACGGCAGAGGCAGGTTTCCGGACATTGGTCACCACGCTGACCAAGCGCATGGCCGAGGACCTGACCGAGTTCATGCATGAGGCTGGCTTGCGCGTGCGCTATATGCACAGCGATGTTGAGACATTGGAGCGCATCGAGCTCATCCGTGACTTACGGCGCGGCGTGTATGACGTGCTTGTCGGCATCAACCTGCTGCGTGAAGGTCTGGATATTCCCGAATGCGGACTCGTCGCGATTTTGGATGCGGACAAGGAAGGTTTCCTGCGCAGCGAAACGTCGCTCATTCAAACAATTGGTCGCGCCGCACGTAACGTCGAAGGCCGCGTTATCCTATATGCCGACCGGATGACGGGAAGCATGGAGCGCGCGATCCGCGAAACCGACCGCCGCCGGGAAAAACAACATGCCTATAATATCGAACATGGCATCACGCCGGCCACCATCAAGCGCGACATCCACGATATTGTGGCCGACACCGCCAGCCGCGATTCGGTGCTGGTCGAGATTGACGCCGACGGCGCCAACAATCTCGTCGGCCATAATCTTCGGGCCTATATCGACGACCTTGAAAAGAAGATGCGGGCCGCCGCTGCAGATCTTGAGTTCGAGGAAGCTGGACGTCTGCGCGATGAGATTCGTTCATTGGAAGCAACAGAGCTTGGCCTGCCGCACCAACAACATGTCGCCGCCCCGCGCGGCCGATCGACAGAAGGTCAGCCCGGCACACGCAAAATGCGGTACGGACAGACGCAGCGGAAATTCGGCAAATAAGCCTGAGCTTTTAAGCAGCTTTTACGTTTTCAGTTGAAGAGCCGAATGAGCGCCGAAATCCCGGCAAGGCCAAGGATACCGGCGACAAAACTGCGCCACAGACTGGGCGGGACTTTGCCAAAGGATTTCGCGCCCAGCCAGTTGCCCGCCAATACGGACGGAAACAGCAACAGCGACAGCCATAATAAGCGCGCATCGGCCAATCCCAAGGCAAAGGCCGAAATCGTGCCCGCAATCGCAGTCGCGAAAAATACGAGCATCATCGATGCGCGCGCTTCCTTGGGCGGAATTGGCTGGCGCAGGTAAAAGGGCACAACAGGCGGGCCGGGCATCGCGGCAAAGCCGGTTAGGATACCCGATGCAATCCCTGTCGCTGCGGTCTCTTTGGGGCCAGGGCGCAATTCGCCACGTTGTGGAAGCAGGACGAGCGCGAACGCACCAATGGCAATGGCCGCGATCATCAACCGCGCAACGTCAGGCGTTGTGACCTTCAGCAACAGGACGCCAATCGGTGTCGCCAGCATGGCAAAGGCCGCAATCATCAGCGCGCTTTGCCGATGCGCATCGGCAAATATGGCCTTTAACCCAACAGGTCCAATCAGCACCTGCAGCAATATGGCAATGACGACCGCTTGGCCCGGGGTAACAATCATCCCGAACAACGGCACCAGAATGATCGCCATGCCAAAGCCCGTCAGCCCACGGATATACGCAGCGCCCAACGTCATTGCAGACAACAGCAGCAATTGCGCGGTGGCAAGGCCTGTTAGGTCGTGAATGTTCAGTGCCCCATTGCCGCATGGTCAGCGGCAGTGAGCGGCTTTTCCGCCTTCACGCCGTTTTTGTCGAGCCACGCCTGCATCTCTTTGATTTCGGCTTCCTGCGCCGCAATCACCTTTTCGGCGAGTGCGCGGACTTCGGGATCTTTGCCATGTTCCAACGCGACTTTCGCCATTTCAACCGCGCCGACATGATGCGGAATCATGCCCTGCATAAACGCAACGTCCGCATCTTCGGCGATATTGCCCATGCTGGCATGCATTTTGTCATTGGCCGCGGCATAGCCCTTTTGCGCCGCGTTGTAGCTTGCGGTGGCGTCGGCCTCGGTAGATGCCTCCGTTGTTGTGGCAGCATCATCTGCGGCCGGTTTTTGGCACGCCGCCAGCAGCAAGATAGCCGCGAGCGTTAAAGGAAGCGTCTTCATCACAATCTCCTTATCTGACCGAAATTTGGTTTAACGAATATCGGGCGGGGTTGCTTCATGCGACAGCATCGCAATGGCTTCATCCAGCGTCATGATACGCTGACCGTCGGAACCAAGGCTGCGGATCGCGACCTTGCCCTCTTCCGCCTCACGCATGCCAACCACGAGCAGGTGCGGTACCTTAGCGACGCTGTGTTCGCGCACCTTGTAATTGATTTTCTCGTTCCGCGTGTCGGACTCAACCCGAATGCCAGCCGCTTTCAGCTTGGCGGTAACATCATGCGCATAGCCGTCTGCTTCCGACGTAATTGTCGCGACAACCGCCTGCACAGGCGCCAACCAGACAGGGAAGCGACCGGCATAATGCTCAATCAATATGCCAATGAAGCGTTCATAGCTGCCGAAGATCGCACGGTGCAGCATGACGGGGCGGTGGCGTGCGCCATCTTCACCGACATAGCTTGCGTCGAGACGTTCGGGCAGGACGCGGTCGGACTGGATCGTTCCGACCTGCCATGTGCGGCCAATGGCGTCGGTCAGATGCCATTCAAGCTTTGGCGCGTAGAATGCGCCTTCGCCGGGCAATTCTTCCCAACCAAATTCCGGCGTCGCAAGGCCCGCACGCACAACGGCGTCGCGCAGTTCATTTTCCGCCTTGTCCCAATCCGCATCCGATCCGAACCGTTGGTCAGGACGCAGCGCGAGCTTGATCGAATAAGTGAAGCCAAATTCTTTGTAGATCCGGTCGGCCAGCGCACAAAATGCCTGTACCTCTTCCACAATCTGGTCTTCGCGGCAGAAAATATGCGCATCATCCTGTGTGAACTGACGCACCCGCATCAGGCCATGCAAGGCACCATGCGGTTCATTGCGGTGGCAACAGCCGTTTTCATATATGCGCAGCGGCAGGTCGCGATAGGATTTGATACCCTGGCGGAAAATCAGAACATGCGCGGGGCAGTTCATGGGCTTCAACGCCATCCAGTCGGCCTCGCCCGAAATCACGGGACCCTCATCATCGACATTCGGCACTTCGTCAGGGATCACGAACATATTGGCGCGATATTTGCCCCAATGCCCCGATTGCTCCCATTGCCGCGCGTCCATGACCTGCGGCGTTTTCACTTCCTTATAGCCAGCGCCGTCGATGGCGCGGCGCATATAGGCTTCCAGCTCGCGCCAGATCAGATAGCCATTGGGATGCCAGAAGACTGAGCCATGTGCCTCTTGCTGCAAATGGAACAGGTCCATGTCCTGACCCAGACGGCGATGGTCGCGCTTTGCAGCTTCCTCAAGACGGAGGAGATGGGCGTCGAGCTGCTTTTTGTTCAACCAGCCGGTGCCGTAAATGCGGCTCAGCTGCGGGTTGTTCTGGTCACCGCGCCAATAGGCACCGGCAACGCGCGTCAGCTTAAACGCGGCAGGATCAAGCTTGCCCGTCGACGCCAAATGCGGACCGCGGCACATGTCCATCCAGTCATTGCCCGACCAATAGACCGAAAGCTCTTCGCCTTCGGGCAGCTCCGCCGCCCATTCCGCCTTGAAGCTTTCGCCCGCATTCTGCCATGTGGCGATCAACGCATCACGCGCCATGACTTCGCGGCGCAGCGGCTTATCGGCGCGAATGATGTCGCGCATCTTTTCTTCAATCGCGGGCAGGTCGTCCATCGTGAATGGACCACGCGATGCGGGCGCCATCACGTCATAATAAAATCCGTCGTCGGTCGACGGGCCAAATGTAATCTGCGTTCCGGGAAACAAGCCCTGCACCGCTTCGGCAAGGATATGCGCAAAGTCATGGCGGGCAAGTTCAAGCGCGTCTGCCTCATCACGGCTGGTCACCAGTGCGAGCTGCGCATCGGCGTCCAACGGGCGCGTGATGTCGCGCAATTCGCCATCCACCCGCGCGGCGATCGCAGCCTTCGCAAGGCCGGGGCCAATGGCGGCGGCAATATCCGCCGGGGTAGTGCCGCGCGCGACTTCACGGGCAGTGCCATCGGGAAGGGTAATGCGGATCATCTCGGACATGGATTTACTTGCTTTCAGCTTCGGTTTGGAACCGTCCCTTTGCCAGCCCAAACGCGAAGTCGCAACCCTGCAGCTTTGTCCTTATGCGCTATCACCTTCTTCGTGCCGTGCAGCGCCCAATTGCATCCTAACCCGCAGTCTTCTCGGCGCGATAGGGCACGAAATCGCCAAGGCTACAAATGCCGCCGGTCATGCCGCTGGTCCGGTCCACCAAGCGGAGAATATCACCGCGGCATTTCTGGCTGCCAAATTGTTCGGAGACGACGATATCACTGTCGCGGGCAAGGCCCGGACAAGGTGACCGCAAAACATTTTTGTACACAAGCCGGCCTGACACACGGTAGAGCACGATATTGTCGCTGACGCGGATCATATTGTCGGCATTGAAATCACTGATGCAGGTTAACGGTTTCCCCGCAACCTTACCGCCGATTTCCTTCATCAAGACAGCAGATTGTTTCTCGGTCAGTGGCGCAGGCGTGCGTTCCACTTGGCCGCATGCCGCAACAACCGTCAAAGGCAGTATGAGGCCAGCCTGTTTGAGGATATGCATCGGTCTATCTCCTGAATTCATGTCGCGGCGTCATAGCCGCTGCGTGATGAACGGCAGATTATCATAAAATCGTCGCCATGTGGCGTTTTTCACCCGACGTGACGTCAACGATCCTATGGCCAAGGTCGCCATCGGGTGTGCTTTCCAGCACCGCCATGGCACGGGCGCCATTTTCCATTTCAAGGATGAGCGTGGCCGGACCGAAACCGTCCTTGCCCGCGGACCTTACAAAGCTGAGTATACGGCCCTTGCCTTGCGGGGCGTCATCGAGCGCGATCTGTTTCGGCACATAGCCCTTCGCCGCCTCTCCCGACCAAGCAATGTCGGGCTGTGACGCGGTGTAGATGCCGACGGCCTGTTTTGACATTACGCCGCCATTCGCAGTGACCAAAGCGGGCTTTGATCCATCTTGGCGCAGGGCATCAACCATCGCTGCGATATTATACATGCTATAGCCATTGCCGGGCCCACCGAAAAAGCTGAGGCCGCCGGTCAACGTATAATCGCCAAGCGCACGCCCGGCGTCATTCATGGTGTCAACGGCCGCAAACACCGCGCAGGGAAAGCAGCTGTAAATGTCGACGGGTCCAAGATCACTGGCATGAATTCCGGCCTGCCCAAGTGCCGCCGGAATGGCAAAATCAAGCGCCGCCGATCGGTGAATGACACCGCGCTCTGCCAATGGTGGTTCAGCGGCTTCGGCCGCGCCGGCCAACCAGACCCATTTGTCTTGCGGCACACCCAGATCGCGCGCCTTGCCCGCGCTGGTCAGGATAATCGCACCGCCCAGATCGACCGCATCCTGTGCCACATGCCAGCGACGGTAAATGTCCGTCAGCGGGTAATTGGCATTGTCATCGCTCAACATCGCGTCGGATGAACGATAGCCGGGGAACTGCGCGTGGGTCCGCCCTTCCGCTTTTGCTGAAAATGCCGACCACAAGGCCGCCATTTCCCGCGCATAAGCGTCGGCATTTAATCCCAGCTCCATCCGCCGGGCGTTCTCAATCAGGCTGTACGCCAGCGGCATGGAAATGATGCCATGGCGGATTTCCGTTCGGCTCAAAATCGGGAAGGTGGAAAGGCGGTTGTCGAACGGGGTATCCGAAGGCAAGCGCCAGTCCAACGTCACACCCGCCTTACGCGCGCGCTTTGCGGTACCGGTCGCTTCTGCGGCCACGAGTACGGCAAGCTCACAGGTCCCGCGGCGGATATCACCCGCCAGTTCGTTCAACATCGCCTGCGGGCTTTGGCCGCCGACATCGGCGTAAATCAGACGCGGCGCGCTGATGCCGCCGGCCGCTCCAAAAGCTTCGGGCGTATTGTCGGGCGACCCGGTGCCTAGGCTGACGCCGCTGTCCTCAAACGTGCGGATCGCGGCAATGGTGTCAATCGCCGCTGCAACCGATGGGGACTGACCTGTATCGGCCAGTGCAACCTTGATAGCGGCGCCAGCCAATTCGCGCGGGCTTGGCCATTCGCCGGAAACAGTCTTTCGGCTGGCCTCGCCTACGCCAATAATGACCGGCGCGCTTGCATCAAAATTGCTCATCATTCACTCCCGATTATCTCTTAACTGCACGCTTAAATATGCTAGCAGTCGATGCAAGAGATAAGGAGAGCGCACATGGCGAAATGGCCGAAATTGACGTGGGACAAAGAACCAACTGGTCCGTTGAAGGGGATTAAGGTTGTCGACATGGCCACGGTTGTCCTTGGGCCTTATGCCACCGTGCAATTGGCCGACCTTGGCGCGGAGGTCATTAAAATCGAAAATAGCGAGGGCAACACACCCGGCGACCTGATGCGCCATGGCGGTGATTCGCCCAGCAAGCAGCATGGCCCCATTTTCACGGCGCTCAACCGCAACAAAAAAGCCATCAACCTCAACATCAAAAAACCGGAGGACAAAGCCGTTCTCGAAGCGTTGTTGGAGGAGGCCGATGTCTTCATCCATAATGTCCGCATGGCAGGCGTCGAACGGCTGGGTTTTGGCTATGAGACGGTTAAGGCGATCAACCCCAATATCGTCTATGTCCACTGCGCCGGATTTGGAGCGGGTGGCGCTTATGGCGAGCGGCAGGCTTATGACGACCTGATTCAAGCCGCGTCCGGCTTTGCTGCCTTAAGCGAGCAGCGCGATGGTGGCCGACCGACCTATTCGCCCAGCCTTGTCGCGGATAAAGTCAGCGGTCTGTTCGCGGCCAATGCAACCATGGCGGCATTGCTTGCGCGTGCAGGCGGGCAAGGCGGACAATTTGTTCAAGTGCCCATGTTCGAATGCTTCACCTGGTTCAACATGGTCGAAAATTTGTGGGGCGAAACCTTCATCCCCGGCAATGGCCGCATGGGCTATACGCGTTCGGTGAACCCCCGTCGGCGGCCATATCCGACGAAGGACAGCTTCATCGCGATCGTCCCCTATAACGACCGGCAATGGGCGAAGTTTTTTGAACTGGGCGGCAGGCCCAACGTGTTCGACGACCCGCGTTTTGCGACCTATCAAGAGCGCACAAAGCACACGGGCGAATTATACGCGCTGATCGAAGAAGTCAGCGCGCTACGCACCACCGCCGAATGGCTTGACCTGTTGGCCGAACATGACATCCCAGCGATGAAATATAACCGGATGGCAGATGTCCTCACCGATCCGCATCTGGCCGACGTCGGCTTTTTCGAAGAGCTGGAGTCGCCCGACATCGGCACATATCGATCGATGAAGCACCCGGTGCATTATGCCGGAACGCCAGCGTCGAACTATGCGCATCCGCCGATGCTGGATGCCGATGGTGATGAAATTAGGGCCGCGTTGGGGCTGTGACGCGTGCGGTTCAGCCCAGCCCTAAACCAGCAGCCCGCGCATAATCAGGTCGATGCTGTGTTCGCGATAGGCATCGCGCATATTTTCGTTAAAATCGTCCTGATTATAACAATGGCGCAACACCAAGCGTGACGAATAGAATCGGTCAGCCGCGCCCGTCACGGTGAAGTAGAAAAACTGCGGATCAAGCTTGCGGAACTTGCCCGCCTTTACGCCTTCGGCGATCAGCGCGTCATACACCTTTGAAATAGGCTTCAGATACAGGTCCGCGATACGGGCCGCTTCAACCGGCGCGCTGTCACGCACCATGCGCATCAACAGGCGATTGAGATAAGGGAACGCATAATAAGTGTCGATGACGGCACCGATGTGGATGCGCAATTTGTCTTCCGGCGGAATGTCCTTTGCGAGCAACGCGCCAAGACTGAAAACAATATTGCCCATGTCGCGATCAAGCAGTGCCAGCATCAGGCCGTTTTTGTTGCCGAAATAATATTTGACCAATGCACTGTTCAGGCCTGCGCGAAGCGACAGTTCCGATAACGAAAGGTCGATGGTATCGCCCTCACGCATGATCTGGCTCGCCGCTTCAATAAGCTGGTCGCGCGCCTTTGCATTATCGCCCGCTTCGCTCACCAGCCTTGGTCCTGTCGTGGCCATTGGCGTCTACTCCCCCCGTTTACGCAGGGTTACTTATAAGCAGGTTCATCCCACCATGGGAAGAAGTCAGGCATATCTGCGGAAACTTTATCGGGATAAACGGGCGGGCGCTTTTCAAGGAAGCTGGATATGCCTTCCTTTGCGTCGCCGGAGCGTGACCGGCGGTAAATCGCTCGGCTGTCAATCTGATGCGCTGCCATGGGATGTTCCGCAGCGGACAACCGCCACAACATCGCCCGTGTGAGTGCAATCGACACGGGCGCGGTGTTGTCGGCGATTTCGCGGGCCAATGCCCGCGCGGCGTCCATCAGGTCTGCAGGCGCATGAATGGATCGCACGAGGCCGCCTTGAAGTGCCTCCGCCGCGTTGAAAACCCGGCCCGTCATGCACCATTCCAGCGCCTGTTGCATGCCCACCAGCCGCGGCAAGAACCAGCTGGAGGCAGCCTCTGGCACAATCCCGCGACGCGCAAAAACAAAGCCGAAGCGTGCGCTGTCGCTGGCCAAGCGGAAATCCATGGGCAGCTGCATGGTCGCGCCAATGCCGACCGCAGCGCCGTTGATCGCGCCAATGACAGGCTTTTTGCATTGGAAAATCCGCAGCGTTAACCGGCCACCTGAATCGCGCACACGTTCATCGGAAAGCGTTTCGACTTCGGACCGGCTCGCGAACACGTCGCCGCCACCCTCCGGTGTCAGATCGGCCCCTGCACAAAATGCACGATCACCCGAACCCGTTACGATGACGGCGCGCACCGCATCATCCGCGTCCACCAAATCAAATGCCGCACACATTTCGCGCATCATCACATTTGTAAACGCATTCATCTTTTCGGGACGATGCATCGTGATGGTCGCGATGCCGTCTGCGACATCATACAGGATTTGGGTGAACGCGGTCATGCGATCAACGCGGTGCCATACGGATGGCGCCGTCGATGCGGACGTCTTCGCCGTTGAAATAACCGCACTCGATCATGGTCATGGCGACCTGCGCAAACTCGTGTGGATGGCCGAGGCGTTTCGGGAATGGAACCGACGCAGCAAGCCCATCTTTCACAGCCTGAGGCGCGCCGTTCATCAATGGCGTGTTAAAGATGCCCGGCAGAATCGTGTTGATGCGAATGCCTTCGCTCATCAGGTCGCGTGCGATTGGCAAGGTCATGCCGACAACGCCGCCCTTTGATGCGGAATAAGCTGCCTGACCCATCTGGCCGTCTTCAGCAGCCACTGAAGCAGTGTTCACCATCGCGCCGCGTTCGCCATCTTCCATGGGCTCCAGCGTCAACATGCCAGCTGCCGACTTGGCGATGCAGCGGAACGTGCCGACCAAGTTGATCTGGATGATGCGGTCAAAGGCATCGAGCGGGAAATGCTTGATCGAACCGTCTTCCTTCGAACGACTTGCAGTCTTCGCCGCGTTACCTGTGCCGGCACAGTTGACCAAGATGCGTTCCTGACCATGCGCAGCACGCGCCTTGGCGAACCCTGCATCGACGCTTTCATCGCTGGTCACATTGACGTTGCAAAATACACCGCCGATTTCGGCTGCAAGTGCCTCGCCCTTGTCGGCCTGCAAATCAAAAATGGCGACCTTCACACCCTTTGCGGCCAGCGCGCGGGCGGTTGCCTCACCAAGGCCAGATGCGCCGCCGGTGACGACTGCTGCGACTGTTGAATCCAGTTTCATAAATACTCCTGATCGTTTTATCCGTCATGCTGAACTTGTTTCAGCATCTTACTTTTTGACGGTGGAAATTAAGACCCTGAAATGAAATGACCAGCGGTCAAACAAGTTCAGGGTGACGGTGATGGATGACTAATCGTTATACCCGCTCAATGATCGTGACGTTGGCCTGACCGCCGCCTTCACACATCGTCTGCAAACCATATTTGCCGCCACGTGCTTCAAGCGCATTCAGCAATGTCGCCATCAGCTTCGTGCCCGATGCGCCGAGCGGATGGCCCAATGCGATTGCGCCACCATGAACGTTGATTTTCGAACGGTCGCCGCCGGTATGCTTCAACCAAGCGAGTGGCACAGGCGCGAATGCCTCGTTCACTTCATACAGGTCGATGTCGGACATTTTCATGCCCGAACGCTGAAACGCACGATCGGTCGCGAACAAGGGCTCTTCCAACATGATGACGGGGTCGCCAGCGGTCACGGTCAAATTGACGATGCGCGCGCGCGGGGTGAGACCATGTTCTTTCAGCGCCTTTTCCGACACGATCAAAACTGCCGAAGCACCGTCGCAAATCTGGCTGGCATTGGCAGCCGTGATAGAGCCGCCTTCTTGAAGCAACTTGACGCCGGACAGGCTCTCAAAGGTTGCATCATAGCGAATGCCTTCGTCGCTATTGTGGATGATCTTGCCTTCGGGCGTATCAACTTCGATGCCGACGATTTCATTGGCAAAGGCACCACTTTGCGTGGCGGCGACAGCTTTCTGGTGCGATTCCAGCGCGAACTGGTCAAGGTCTTCGCGGGTAAAGCCATGTTTCTTTACGAGCATTTCAGCGCCCATGAACTGGCTGAACATGATGCCGGGATAGGCTTCTTCGAGCCGCGGGCTCTTATAGGTGCCCATGCCTTCTTTCTTGAACAGCATCGACGTCGAACCCATGGGAACGCGCGTCATGCTTTCGATACCGGCCGCCAACACAATGTCCTGTGTGCCCGACATGACGCCTTGCGCCGCGAACATCATCGATTGCTGCGACGATCCGCACTGGCGGTCGATGCTGACCGATGGGATTGAATTGGGCAGACGCGATGCCAGAACGATATTGCGGCCGACATCGCCCGCTTGTTCGCCGCCTTGCATGACGCAGCCCATGATGACGTCTTCAATCGCCGCAGGATCAAAATCGTTACGGTCGGCAATGGAATCGAGCACGGCAGCGCCCAAATCGACGGGGTGAACGCCCGCAAGCTTACCACCGCGGCGGCCACCAGCGGTACGAACCGCATCCACAATATAAGCGTCTGCCATTTTCTCTCTCCTGTTGTTCAAATTTAATCAGACGATTAAACTTTGAAAGGGGAGAGTCAAGTGCGATTGGCCGTGTCTTGAGCAATCGTCACCCTGAACTTGTTTCAGGGTCTTACTTCGTGCGTTCCAAAGTAAGATGCTGAAACAAGTTCAGCATGACGACGCCTGGAATATATACCTTAAGCCGCTTCGCGGGCGATCGTGATCACTTGCGGATAGGTGAACTCAAGCAAACCTTCTTCACCCAACTCCGCGCCAAAGCCGGACTGCTTATGTCCGGCAAATGGTGCGTTGGGGGCAAGGTGCATGGATTCGTTGATCCACACAGTTCCGGTTTCCAGCTGCTCGGCCACTTCGACCGCTGCCTCTGGATTGCTGGTCCAGATCGAACCGGCAAGACCGTAATCAGATGCATTGGCGCGGCTGATAACTTCGTTGATGGTCGAAAACTTCATCAATGGCATCACAGGGCCGAACTGTTCTTCGGCCACAATCCGCGCATCTTCGGGCGGGTTGTCGAGAACGGTTACAGGCACAAAATAGCCGGGGATGGATGGATCATGATCGCCGCCTGCAAGGAATTTATATCCCTTGTCCTTGGCATCCTGAATCAGTTCAAGCACGCGCTTATACTGCGGCTTGTTCTGGATGGGGCCAATGGCCGTGCCCTGTTCGGCGCCATCGCCAACCTTGACCGCTTTGGCATAAGCCGCAATCGCGCCCGACAATTCGTCGTAAATATCTTCGTGAATGTAGATACGCTTGGCCGCAATGCAAACTTGGCCCGCATTGTAGAAGCTTGCCCAAAACAGCTTTTCAGCCACCTTGCCAACATCCGCATCCGGCAAAACAATCGCCGCGTCATTGCCGCCCAGTTCAAGCGTGATGCGCTTAAGGTCCTTCGACGCCGATTCCATCACGCGCTTGCCCGTGGCAGTCGAACCCGTGAAGGTAATCTTGTCGATATCAGGATGCGAGGTCAGCAATGGGCCCAACGCGTCGCCACCGGTGATGATGTTCAAAACGCCGGGTGGGAATACGCCCGCAACCAGTTCAGCAAGGCGCAATGTCGCCAGCGGTGTGAATGGTGAAGGCTTCAGCACCATGGTGCAGCCCGACAAAAGCGCCGGGACAATTTTCTGGATCGCCATCAATACCGGGAAATTCCATGGCACGATGCCGCCAACCACGCCAACAGGAACGCGGCGCGTACGGCTGAGGCGCTTGTCGCTATCTTCTGTAATTTTCTCTTCAAGATTCAACATCGGCAATGCGCGCGTCATGCCAACGCAGCCAGCAATCTCGCTGCCCGCCTGCATATGCGGCTTGCCCTGTTCAGACGTCAGCAAACGCATCAGCTCATCGCTGTTGGCTTTGATGACATCAGCCATTTTGGCGAACAAAGCGCGGCGTTCTTCAACGCTGGTTTTTTTCCAAGTCTGGAATGCGGCGCGTGCGGCGGCAACAGCCTTGTCCAAATCTGCCTGACCGCAATCGGGCACTTGGCCAATGACCTGCTCGGTCGCGGGGTTTACGACATCAATCCATTTGCCGTTATCCACCAGCTCGCCGTTGATCAGATTTTTATATTGCGTGGTCATTAGAGTATCCTCTTTCGTTCAAGCTGCCACAAATCGCAGCGGTAAAGTTTTGGGGCCGCCCACAAACGTCGATTGCGATCGTTTGGGTTCGCCAGCCAGTTCGACCGAATCTACACGGTCAAGCAGTTCCTCGAATAATATCTTCATCTCTAGCCGCGCCAGATGCAAGCCCAGACATTGATGCGCGCCGGATCCAAAGGAAATGTGCCGGTTGGGACTGCGCCCCGCATCAAACCGTTCCGGGTCAGGGAACACGGACTCGTCATAATTACCCGAGACGTAGCACAGCATCAGCCAATCGCCCGCTTTCATCGGTACGCCGCCGACCTCTGTGTCCGCGCCGACCGTGCGCATGAAGTGCTGAACGGGTGTCGTCCACCGTATCGCTTCTTCAATCAGACCGGGCAGTAAGGAACGATCTGCCTTCACTTTCGCAAACTGCGCCGGGTCCTGTGCCAAGGCCCACATCGCGCCAGCCGTCGACGCCGAGGTGGTGTCATGCCCTGCCGTCGCAACGATCGTGTAATAGCCCGCGCTTTCATAGTCAGGGATAGGCATGCCATCGATGGTTCCGGTGGCGATAATCGTTGCCAGATCGTTGCGCGGATTAGCGCGGCGGTCCTGTGCCAATGCTTCGAAATAAGCGTTAAAATCAGCGACCGTCTGCGCCATGAGCTCGGTCGCTTCTTGCGGCGAGATATTGGCCGCGCGCATCCGGTTCAAATCCGGATCCTGCCCGCCGAACAGTTCCTGCGTCAGCTTCAGCATCAACGGCTCGTCGCTTTCTGGAACGCCAAGCAATTCCATCACGACATGCAAGGGATACATCGCCGCCACGTCGCGCGCAAAATCACATGTTCCGTCCATAGACAGCATCTTGTCGACGGCCGATTTCGCGATCGCGCGAATATTGCTTTCTATCGTCTTGAGATTTGCCGGCATGAACCAATCCTGCGTCAGCCGCCGGTATTTGGGATGCTCGGGCGCATCCATTTGTACCAGCGACTTCACCAGATGCGGGCTGCCGTTCATCAAATGCGCAACAAACATTTCGGCCATCAAAGGCGCAACGACAACTGTCGCGGGGTTATTCAAAAAAGTAGCATTGTCCTTGCTGATCTTCAATATGTCTGCATGGCGGGTGATGACCCAAAACGGTCGATAGCCCGGTATCTCAGCAACTGCGACGGGGGAATCCCGGCGAAGTGTGGCGAACGTATCCAGCAACGCACGCCAATTCCCATAGACAACCGGGTCGACGATATGCGCCGCAAGCTCCGGTGCAATCTTGGGAATGGCGGTCATGCTTTTTGCTTTGCCCAATATTCATCCCGCAGCAGGCGCTTGTATAATTTGCCGGTATCGTGGCGGGGAAGCTCCTCGCGGAAATCGATACGGCGCGGGATTTTGACACCCGACAGCTTTTCGCGCGCATAAGCGGTCAGCTCGTCACGCAAGGCATCACCGGCGTCCGCCATATCGAGCGGTTGCACCACAGCGATAACCTCTTCACCCATTTCGTCATGCGGACCACCAATGACCGCAACGTCGCGGACGCGCGGGTGGGCCAGCAGATGGTTTTCAATCTCCTGCGGATAGATATTCACCCCGCCCGAAATGATCATAAAGCTTTTGCGGTCTGTCAGGTAGAGATAGCCCTCTTCGTCCAACCGGCCGACATCGCCAAGCGTTGTCCAACCATGTTTGTTGGTCGCACTTTTGGTTTTTTCGGGATCATTATGATAGCTGAAGGATGCAGCGCTTTCGAAGAATACGGTGCCTTCTTCGCCCACGGGAACATCATCGCCATCTTCGTCGCATATATGCATGATGGCGTTCAATGGCCGTCCAACCGAACCCTTGTGCGTCATCCATTCTTCGCTGGAGATAAAGGTAATCCCTTGGCCCTCAGTCCCCGCATAATATTCGCGGATAACCGGGCCCCACCAATTTATCATCGCTTCTTTGATAGGAACTGGGCACGGCGCGGCTGCGTGCACCGCGGAATCAAGGCTCGACACATCATATGCGTTGCGGACCTCTTCGGGCAGCTTCAACATGCGCGCAAAATGCGTTGGCACCCATTGGCTGGCGCTGATCTTATATTTCTGAATCGCCGCGAGCGCCGCTTCAGGGTCGAATTTCTCCATGACAACCACGGTGCCACCCAGCCGGTGGACCGCCGCGCACCAACGCAGCGGAGCCGCATGATATAGCGGCGCTGGTGACAAATAGATGCTGTCGCCCGAAAATTTGAACGCCATCGCGGCAAGGCCTGACAATGCATTTGGTCCCGCAATGTCCGGATCATCGGGCAAGGGGAAACGTACGCCCTTGGGCTGACCAGTCGTCCCTGAACTGTACAACATGTCGGTGCCAGC
>NZ_JBIICH010000014.1:0-29133 GCF_044239005.1 Sphingorhabdus sp.
AACGAAAAGACCTTTGGGATGGCCAAGGAATGTCCCTGCTGCATCTCCATCTTGCGCATATGATGTCGCCATCGAGCGAAACCCCTCATTTCTGTTATGTTTGATGTTCCATTGAAAGGAACGATTGGCGGCGAACCTACCGAAAAAATTACGCGTGTGAAGAATTTAATTGCGGATACCGTCAAAATTCGTCGAAGGGAGTGGAATGTTCAACGACATCTCCTCTGTAACGCGCTATCTCGAAACCCGCCGGTCTGGCAAACCACGCGACATGGTGGAGCCCGGTCCCGACCAAGCCACGCTTAACCGCATATTGCAGACCGCTATGCGCACCCCCGATCATGGCAAGCTATTTCCGTGGCGTTTTGTCGAGATCACCGACCGCAACGCCTTTGCTGATCTCCTCACACATGCATTCGCCGCAGCCAATCCCGACGCGCGGCCTGCACAGATTGACGCGGCGGTGTCACCATCGCGCATGGCCCCAACGCTTGTCCTTTTGCTGTATGCGCCGCAGCCAAGCGCAAAAATTCCTGTGTGGGAACAGCAGCTCAGCGTTGGCGCCGTTGGCATGAATCTGTTGCACGCGGCGCATGCACATGGCTTTGTTGGAAGTTGGATTACCGGATGGGCAACCTACGACGACAATGTGCGCAAAGCGATGTGCACCGGTGACGAACAAATTGCCGGGCTATTCTTCATGGGGTCCCCAGCCCTGCCTCTTGAAGAGCGGCCGCGCCCCGACCCCACGCATATCATTCGCCAATGGCCGTAAAAGTGCTGCCTTGACGCGACCTACTGTATTATGGCAGTAAGTATGTGATGAAGAATGACGTTAAACCCGTATATTTGAAATTGCGCGATGTGATTGCCGCCGCCATTTTGGACGGCGCGTATAAGGAAGGCGACATGTTGCCTTCGGTTCGCGCGTTTGCTGCTGACCAAGGCGCCAACCCGTTGACGGTCGCTAAGGCCTATCAGCTATTTCAAGACAGCGGGCTCGTGGACGTTAAGCGTGGCGTCGGCCTTTTTGTGGCGAATGGCGCTATTTCAAAACTGCGCAGTTTCGAGCGCGACAATTTCATGCACAATATTTGGCCTGACGTAAAAGCCCAAATGCAGCGTGCCGGTATCGATCCGGCCGAATTACTGGCGCTCAGCTAATTTTTTTACCGCAGCTTTTGGCTGATTCACGTCCCATCACAATTGCAGATCATATTGCTTCATCAGATCGTACAGCGTCGGTCGGCTAATCCCCAATAACTTCGCTGCGCTGGAAATATTGCCCTCTGTCCGCGCAACAGCCCGCGTAATCGCCTTGCGGTCGGCTGCCTCGCGCGCGGCTTTCAAGTTGAGTTGCAGATCGTCCGCATTCCCGTCGCCCAAGTCGAGGTCTTCTGCTGTGACAAACGCGCCCTCTGCCATGATGACCGCGCGCTTAACGCGATTTTCAAGTTCGCGAACATTTCCCGGCCAGTTCCATGCATCAATTGCCGCCAATGCGCCGGTCGACACGCCCTTAATCGCCGGGTTCATATCGCGTGCAAATGTGCTCACGAAATGCTTGGCCAACAAAATTGCGTCCCCCGTGCGCGCGGCAAGCGGCGGAATGTTGACGGTGACTTCTGCCAATCGGTAATATAAATCATCGCGGAATGTCTGGTCCGAAATCATCTTGCTGAGATTGCGATGGGTGGCGCAGACCACGCGGACATCGACGTGAATGGCTGTGCGGCCGCCAATGCGCTCAATATTGCGTTCCTGCAGAAAACGGAGCAGTTTCACCTGCAGCGCTAACGGGATGTCGCCCACTTCATCCAGAAAGAGCGTTCCGCCATGTGCCAGCTCAATCTTGCCCTCGGTCGTTTTAACCGCGCCGGTAAACGCACCTTTTTCATGGCCGAACAATTCGGATTCCAGCAAATTTTCAGGGATGGCGCCGCAATTGATGGCGACGAATGGCTTATCGCGCCGGCCGCTGGCATTGTGCAGACCGCGCGCCAGCAATTCCTTCCCCGTGCCGCTGGCACCCAACAGCAAAACCGAAATATCAGCGGGTGCGATCCGCTCTATGGTGCGTGCAACCTTCACCATCTCCGGTGATGCGGTGCGAATTGTTCCCAGCAACAACGCGCCGTCGCTATCGGGTTGCTGCAACAATGCGTTTTTCACCTCCAACTCCCGCGCATGAAATGCACGCCGAAGGATTAGGTGAAGCGCGTCAATATCCTCGGGCTTATGATCAACATCCCAAGCACCGGCAGAAATAGCGCGCAGCGCGCTTTCATGTGTGCCATCTCCCGACACGACAATGATTTTGGTGTCAGGCTCTACTTCGCGCAGCAAGGCGAGCGCCTCTTCGCGATTGGACGCGCAAAAGACGTCAAAACCTTGATATGACCATTTGCGTTGCTTCTGACGATCAAGATCATCTTCCACAATGAGTAGCTTTTGCCGATGTTCGGTCATTTATGCGGCCTCCTGATGGGACACGCTGTCACCACGATCGTGCACGCCCGCTGCTTTGATCCGCAAGCGATCATCCAGCGCCAGAAACGACACCCCATAGGGTATATAATGCCTAAAAAGCCCTATCATCGCGCCGCGTCCATGTCCGCTTTGCTAACGGGCAATGGTAAAGTGTCGATTAATTTTACAGTCTGCAATCACGTCAAAAAAAGGGTGCCGCATTGCTGCAGCACCCCTTAGTCTTGGGGGGACGTACCCTTAGAAGTTGACGGTAGCTTCAACGCCTATCGTGCGCGGCGCATTGAAGTTCGCATAATCGCCCAGAACCGGACCATTTGCATTTGAACGACGATAGATATGTGATTCATTAAACATGTTACGCGCCCATAAAGCGACCGTTAACAGCTGGCCATTGTCGGACATTGGAATGTCTGCAAGCGACAGCCGGCCATTCATAAGAAACGCTTTTTCATTTTTGACGTTTTCATTATCGAACGTGAAAGACGGCGAGCTGTAGTTGGCGTCCAAATGAAGCTTTACCGCCGCACCTGCTCCGCCCACTGGCGTTTCAAAGTCAATCGAACCTGATATAGCGTGCTTGGGTGTGTATACGACATAGACGTCCTGAAACACTGGTGTGGTCACCGCGGGTGTCAGCGACGCGTTAAGCTGTTCCTGCACGGTATTGCGTGCGGGTGGAATCTTCACGTCGGTGTAGGCGTAAGATACACCGAAAGACAGGCTGTCGGTGGGCCTGACGGTCAAGTCCGCCTCAATACCCTTAATCTTGGTTACGCCTTCCGCATTTACGGTTTCCAGCGTGTTGCGGACTGTCCCATTGGTTTGCGGAATGAAGAAATTGAAATCAACCTGACTGTCGGTTCGGTCCATTATGTAACCAGCCAGGTTCAACCGGACGAGCCGATCAAACAATTCGGTTTTCGCGCCAATTTCATACGACTTGACCGATTCAGGTCCAAATGCACGATAGTTCAAAGAACGTGAGCTTGCGCCACCCGCACGGTAACCCGTCGCATATTTTGCATATAGATTGACGGCATCTGAAGCATCCCAAGCGACTGTCGCCAGCGGGTCAATACGCGTGTTGCGTTGATCGAAGGTGAAATTGGTGGATGCACCATTTACCGTGAACAACTGTCCGTTCTTGTCATCACGCGTAACGCGACCACCGACCGTCACATGCAGGCTCTCCAATTGTTCAGGCGTGTAGGTAGCTTGCCCATATACGGCGTAGCTTTTGGCAAATGCGATACTTGCACGCGCTGTAACGGCAAGTGGATAGGTCACCGGATCAACAATGCTGAACGCTGTTCCGTCGGCATTCCAACGGTTCGTATTCGGGGTGCGGGCGGTGTCGTTGGCCCGTTCATTGAAATAATAAAGGCCCAGAACATAATCGACGGTCTCGGTATTGCCGACAGCTTGTATTTCCTGGCTGAACTGACGTTGGTCTAACGTCGCAAGGCTGTAGCGGCTAAACGTGGCATTCGGAAGGAATGTCGGTGTCCGGTTAGCGCCGCCGGAATTATCAAACTGACGGTCGCTGACCGTGCGCCATGCTGTAATCGAGCGAATTTCGATACCATCGAACGGCCGCCATTTGATGTTGCTGACAACGCCGAAGGTTTTACCCACGCTGGGCTGTTGCGGCACGCCGATGTCAGCGGTGCTAACGCGGTCAGGTTGCACCTTCAACAGCGGAGGAAGCGGCGCAACAAAGCCCGAAGGAAGACGGTTGCCGTTGGCAACAATCTGCGCAAGCGTCGCAATGGGGCGATTGGTTGGATTATAATTGATCAGCTGGCTAAGAAATGCGGTGTTTTTGTCGCGACCGATATCGGCCGAAAAATCGGCTGTAATCGTGTTCGTGGGTTCCCACCGTGCCGCTATCCGACCGCCATAGCGATGGAAATAATTCCACCCAACTTGTCCCTCCAACGGGTTTTTGGTCGTTGCATTCTGATGTTGCAGACCGGCGTCAATTTTGAACGAGAAACCAGCAACTTCAGGAAGATCGATACGAAGTTGACCGCTATATGCACCGAAATTGCCCATACCGGCGGAGGCACGGCCGCCGAACTCACCGGTTGGAGCGCGCGTGACAATATTGACCGCGCCACCTTCGGTATTGCGTCCAAACAAGGTTCCTTGCGGACCTTTCAGAACCTCAATGCGCTGTACATCCAAAAAGCCAGCGTTCAGACCATGCTGACGTCCCAGATATACGCCGTCAATATAGACGCCGACGCCTTGTTCGCGGGCGGGTTGATTGGCGTCACCGGGAACAATACCCCGCATGCCGACCGTTAGCGCTGTTTGACGTGATTCAAATGTCGCCACGCGCAGCGATGGTATTCCGCCGTCTGCGAGATCTAACAAGCTTTGTACCTGGCGCTTCTTCAAATCTTCGTCGCTCATGACCGCAATAGCAATCGGCGTATCCTGTAGATTGGTTTCACGCTTCGTCGCAGTTACAACAATGTCGACCAGGCCGGAATTGTCCTGCCGGGTAGCCTCATCGACCGCCGCGGCGTCAACAGCGGCAGCTTCAGCCGCGAACGCGGGCGTAGTGGTCTGGAAAGCGGCGATCGCAGCCAACGAAACCAGATGGAGAGAGACGGTGCGCTTCATAATAAATCCCTGTTGTTAATCGTTGTCGGGACGATTGAAGTCATTTCGATTCGCCCCGGGTGCATTTGCAAGGAGGTCGCTAGACGTCGTGAGTTGCACCCCTGCGACACTTCACCGACAATTTGGTGACGCCAACGTTACAGAAAAAAGTCGACACCAAAGTGACGCATAACGGTCACGAACTTGTCATTTGCCATCTGCATTTCATCCGCTGAAACGGGTGGATGAACATGAACGACGATACTTATGTATTAATCGCAGGCGGCGATGCGGAACTGATAGCGGACATGGGCGCAGAGTACCCAGACGTTCGGTTTTTGACAGGATCGTCCGACATTACATCGCTGCCCGAAACGCAAAACATTCTCTGCTTTGTCAATTGGATTCTTCCCGACAAGTCCGGCCTAGAGTTTTGCCGCCAGTTAAAAGCCACCGATGTCGGTCAACAATGTCATACGACACTTGTCTTGGAACATGCAGACGAAACCAGCCAGCGGCGCGCGCTGGACGCCGGCGCCGACGATTATATCATTGGGCCGTTCGACGTTAAAACGCTCAGCCGCCGGCTTGCACTTCAGTTGTCCGCACGAAACGCAGGCCCCGACCTCCACAAATATATTCATGGCCGGCTGGTCGTCGACACAGCGACCTTTAGAGCGCAGTATAACGGTCAATCCCTGCCACTTGGACCGACAGAATTTCGCTTATTGGCCCATTTTGCAGCTAATCCCGATCGCGTTTTTTCACGCCAGCACCTCATTCGAGTTCTCGGCAAAGATGGGGACATAGTTGATGACAAAACTGTGAACGTATGGGTTGGTCGCCTGCGTAAAGCCTTTGAGCAGGTTGGTAGCCCAGACCCAATCCGTACGGTTCGGTCGGCAGGCTATGTTTTCGACCGTCCTTAATGGTTATGCCTGTTGATCAAAGGCAAATGGCGACAACCCGCGCTCGCGCTCATTGAAAACAAGCACGCGTCCTGCGGGCGGCGCGCTGCGTTGTGGGCAGTCCGATCGCGTGCACGCAGGACAGCCCAATCCGATTGGCGTCGCTGCCGCGTCGCCTAAATCCCAGCCCCGCGCCGCGGCCAAGGGTGCCGCGAGCTTGGCATCAATACCCAAACAAATGGCGAATTCCGCTTCAACGCCGCCACTCACAGCGGTTTGCGGGTGCACCGTGCGTGACAGCGTGAACCAACGGCTTTTGTCCTCCAGTTCAACCAAATGCGGCAACAGCGTGCCCGGTCGTGCAAAAACATTGTGCACGTGCCACAACGGGCATCTGCGGTCGGTTTCTACCAAAGGTGATGCACTCGCGCCTGCATAACGCTTACTGCTCTGCCCGGCCCGATCAATCCGTAGCATGAAAAATGGCAATCCCCGCTGCCCCACCCTCTGCAAAGTCGTTAAGCGGTGCGCGACATGCTCAAAACCCGCCCCAAACCGGCGTTGCAACAAAATGAGATCATAGCCAGTCGCCTCGCAAGCGCGCAGGAAGCGGGCGTAAGGCATCATGACGGCTGCGGCGAAATAGCTGTGTAGATGGCGGCGGTAGAGACGCTCGCCCGCCCGTTCGGTGAACGAGGCCCCAGCAACGAGTGCCTCAATCTCCGCCTTTGCCTCCAACATACCAAGTTGCAAGGCGGCGGCGAATGTGCGGCTTGCCGGATCCAATAGCTCTGACAACTGCAATTGCCGGGCATGGAGGTCCAACCGGCGTAACCGGTCAGGCATTACGTCAAACGGCAATATCCGTATCGACAGCTGATGCTTTACGCGCAGCCGTTCGGTAATCGCGCCATACAGGTCCGCATTATTAAGACGCAGCTCATCTGCGAGGTTTTCAGCTTGCGAGTCCAAATCTGCAAAATGGTTGCGCCAGCGTTCAATCTCGCGCCGCGCCGATGCGATGGATTCAGGTTCAATGCTTGCACCGCCTTGCATCGCGCCCGCTGCCCCATGCGAACCGCCAGACAAACGGTCAAACGCGCGGGCAAAAGCTTCGGCTGCATCAGGGCTGGCGGCAATCCATTCTTCCACCTGTGTTCGGTCGACGGACAAATCAGCAAACATAGGATCGCTCAACCTACGGCGAATGGCCTCCACGCCACCGCCGGGTGTTGTCCCAGTCAGTGTGCGTGGATCGAAGTCATATGACTGCGCGAGTTTCAGCAACAAGGTGGCCGTCAGTGGCCGCTGGTTGCGCTCAATCAGGTTGAGGTAAGACGCGGATATGGTGAGCGCATCGGCCATTGCCCCTTGTGTCAGTCCGTTTGCACGACGGATTCTGCGGACGGCATGACCGGCAAATAGCTTTTGTTCACTCATGGCAATGCCTTGTAAGTTATATTACAGATTTACAATTAATCCTTAGATTATCTGCACCATAACACAACAAATATTACAAAATTGACTCGTCCTTTGGGCATATGAGCCGCATATCTGCTGGCATACATCAGGTTACCGAAGGAATTGTAAATGTCGTACCAGTCGCTCATTGCTGAAAACAGCATACACATTGCCGCGAACAATGGCACATGGGACTCGATTAGCGCAGAGTCCGTGGCGCGTATGCAGTTGCAAAACCGTTTCCAAACGGGCCTCGACATTGCGCGCTACACCGCAAAAATCATGCGTGAAGATATGGCGGCTTATGATGCCGACCCCGCGCAATATACGCAGTCGCTGGGTTGCTGGCACGGGTTCATTGCCCAGCAGAAGATGATTTCGATCAAGAAGCATTTCGGCACCACGAAAAAGCGCTATCTTTACCTGTCGGGCTGGATGATCGCGGCCCTGCGCAGCGAGTTCGGCCCACTGCCCGACCAATCGATGCATGAAAAGACGAGCGTCCCTGCCCTTATCGGCGAACTCTACACGTTCCTGCGTCAAGCGGACAGCCGGGAACTCAACCTTCTGTTCAAGGACCTTGATGACGCCCGTGCAGCTAACGATGCGGCCAAGGAAGTACAGGCGCTTGCCAAAATCGAAAACCATGAAACCCACGTCGTGCCGATCATCGCGGATATTGACGCAGGTTTCGGCAATGCCGAGGCGACCTATCTTCTGGCCAAGAAGATGATTGAAGCGGGCGCATGCGCATTGCAGATCGAAAATCAGGTTTCGGACGAAAAACAATGTGGCCACCAAGATGGCAAAGTGACCGTCCCACACGAAGATTTTCTGCAGAAAATTCGTGCCTGCCGTTACGCGTTTCTCGAGCTGGGCGTTCCTGATGGCATCATCGTTGCGCGCACGGACTCCTTGGGTGCAGGCCTTACCAAGCAGATTGCTGTATCGAAAGAAGCTGGCGACCTTGGTGACTTGTACAACAGCTTCCTCGATTGCGAAGAAATCGACCCAAGCACAGCGCAAAATGGCGATGTCATCCTGAACCGCAATGGGAAGCTTTTGAAGCCAAAGCGCCTGCCCTCCAACCTTTTCCAATTCCGTTCAGGAACAGGCGAAGACCGCTGCGTGCTGGATTGCATCACATCGCTGCAGAATGGCGCGGACCTGATCTGGATTGAAACCGAAAAGCCGCACATCGAACAAATTGCCGGCATGGTCGACCGTATCCGCGAAGTCGTTCCCAACGCCAAATTGGCCTATAACAACTCGCCAAGCTTCAACTGGACGCTTAATTTCCGTCAGCAGGTGTTCGACGCCTGGGCTGCAGAGGGTAAGGACGTGTCGGCTTACGACCGCACAAACCTGATGAGCGCAGCATATGACGAGACCGAATTGGGCACGCAAGCCGATATGTGGATCCAGAATTTCCAACGCGATTCTGCGAAGCGTGCGGGCATTTTCCACCACCTGATCACCTTGCCAACATATCACACCGCGGCATTAAGCACGGACAATCTGGCGAAGGATTATTTCGGCGAAATGGGTATGCTTGGCTATGTTGCCGGCGTCCAACGCAAGGAAATCCGCCAAGGTATCGCCTGTGTTAAGCACCAGAATATGTCGGGTTCCGACATTGGTGACGAGCATAAGGAATATTTCGCTGGCGAAGCCGCGCTGAAGGCTGGCGGTAAAGACAATACCATGAACCAGTTCAGCAACGCAGCGTAAGAAAGGTGAATCCATGAGCGAACCAGCACGCGCCCGCGCCGTATTGTCGACCGAGGACCTCACGCTTTTGAGGCAGGCCTTGGTCCACTATCTGGAAGCGATCAAGGATCAGCCGGAGTCGATCAAATTTGCCCGCCTCTACCACCGTTTGGGGAGTGCAGGCGGCAAGTAAGCGCAGATATTTACGAGTTTTCCTGGGGAGGAAAACACCTAACCGCCGGCAGCAATGTCGGCGGTTTTTTCTATGGGCCAACGCATTGTCGCTAATATTTTCTTAAGGCCGTTCATATACCCCCCTTGCAACCAAACAGGCTGGGGCGCGTGGATAATACTCTAAAAATCTTGCTTGGGGTTCTGTCGGTCACCGGGTTCATCACCGTGCTCATTCCACAGGGCAATCCCATCGCGACCCACGAAGCCGCAGATGGCACAAACGCAGAAGTTAACGCCCCGCCGCCCGAACCAACAGCACCGCCACCCTCTCCGCCACCATCTCCGCCGCCTGTTCCATTCGATTCTGGCGTTTCTGTTGGATTTATAACCGGCGCGCCATCGATTGACGGCAGACCAATTCAAGCCGATTTCGGATTGCCATTTGGCGTATCCCCGCGGTCAGAGCGGGAAAATCCGGACGCACCCCGAAAGAACAAAATTGGCTATACACCGCCGCTATTTGCTGTGCCGGGCGCAACTGCCCTAGACGAGAGGGAGGGAGAGATGGCGACTAAAGCACCCTTTGGCCGCGAACCCACAAGCCAAGATTTATTGGGCAGTCCAGCCACCATCAACCGATAGGTTCGTTCCGGTAATCGCGCTGGCCTCATCCCTGCACAGGAACACCGCCAATGCCGCCAATTGTTCAACCTGAACAAATTTTTTCTGCGGCTGGTTCGCCAGCAACACATCGTTGATAACCTGTTCACGCGTCAATCCGCGTGCCTTCATCGTGTCGGGAATCTGGTTTTCAACCAATGACGTCCACACATATCCCGGGCAGATATTGTTGACGGTTATGCCTTGCGTCGCAACCTCAAGCGCAACCGTTTTGCTAAAGCCCGCAAGGCCGTGTTTTGCCGCATTATACGCCGACTTAAACGGTGATGCGACAAGGCTGTGCATCGAACCGGTGTTGATGACCCTGCCCCATCCCTTTGCCTTCATCGCGGGCAAAGCAGCTTTTGTGGTATGAAATGCGGACGACAAGATGATCGACATGATTGCGTCCCATTTGTCTTCCGGGAATTCATCAACCGGCGCGACATGCTGGATACCCGCATTGTTGATCAAAATATCAGGCGCCCCCAGTTTCTCGCTACATTCAGCGACCATCGCCCTGATTTCATCTGGTTTCATCATATCCGCGCCAGAATGGAGTGCTTTGCCACCGCTTGCCGCGGCGAGTTCCGCGACATAGCCTTGTATGGCATCCGCATCACCAAAACCGTTGATCATCACATTGGCACCCTCGGCCGCTAGCGCGCGCGCATAACCCAGACCAATGCCAGATGTTGAACCAGTGATAAGCGCCGTTTTGCCTTGGAGGAACATGGGAGATAGCCTTTGCATTAGGGATGGACGTTATTTGCGTTGTACATCGCTAAACGCAATGTTGCTGCAGGACAATATGGCAGAATGCCAAGACCAAATAGGTGCAATTATATAAAAGGCCTGTCATAAGCGCCGCATGCGTTTGAATGATTGTCATAATGTCGCCGATTTTCGCCAGCTGGCGAAGTCGCGCCTGCCGTCACCTATCTTCAACTATATCGACGGCGCAGCCGATGATGAGCGGACGAAAGGTCGCAACAGTTCATCGTTCGACGACTGCGATCTTGTGCCCAATGTGCTCGCGGGCGTTTCAGATATCGACACAAAAGTGCGTGTCATGGGCAAAGACATTGCCATGCCGCTCATGCTATCGCCAACCGCGTTGCAACGCTTATTCCATTGGCAAGGTGAACGTGCCGTTGCCGCTGTGGCGCAGCAGTTTAACACTTGGTTCGGCATTTCATCGCTTGCCACGGTCAGCATTGAGGAAGTCGGCGAACGCATCAAGACGCCAAAACTGTTTCAGCTGTATATTCACAAAGACAAAGGCCTGAACGCGTCGATGATCGAACGTTGTAAAGCCGCGAAATTTGATGCCATCGCGTTGACGGTCGATACGATCGTATCGGGCAATAGGGAACGCTGCCTGCGCAGTGGCTTCACCTCGCCGCCGCGATTTACACCTGCATCGGTGCTGAGCTACGCGATCCATCCATCATGGGCGCTGAACTATATATTCCGCGAGAAATTCTCGCTTCCCAATCTGCAAACGCATGTTGACGCCGGGACCAATGTCGCGGTCTCTGTGGCCGAATATTTCAATACCATGCTCGACACGTCGATGGATTGGAAAATGGCCGAGAAAGTGCGGTCCGACTGGGGCGGCGAATTTTGCTTAAAGGGCATCATGTCCGTTGATGATGCGAAGCGGGCTGTCGACATCGGCGCGACTGCGATCTTGGTGTCCAACCACGGCGGGCGGCAATTGGACGGATCGCGGTCGCCATTCGACCAGATTTCCGAAATCGCCGACGCCGTTGGCGGCAAGATCGACATCATCTGTGACGGCGGCGTGCAGCGCGGCAGCCATGTATTGAAGGCGCTGGCAGCAGGTGCCACAGCATGCTCGGGCGGGCGGCTCTATCTTTATGCATTGGCCGCGGCGGGCCAACCCGGCGTTGAACGTATCGTTGGCAAATTGCGCGACGAAATTGATCGTGACATGCGATTGATGGGTGTCAAATCCGTCGCGCAGCTGAACCGCTCTATGTTGCGCTGGCGCTAAGGCTTTTTGCGCTTCTGCAACGTCAGGAAAACAGCTTTAACGCGTGCTTACCAAGAACCAGATTGCGACCATCGCCAATAGACCCGCAAATATACGGCGCACTTGGTTCCGGCGGTTGCCTACAGTCATCCATCCATGTGCTTGCGCCGCCAATACAACGATGACGAGGTGCACCGCTGTCGCAATCGCGACGTAGCTGGCGGACAGCAGCATGGTCTGCGGCACAATCGGCGCATTCGTTGCGATATAGGCTGGCAGGACAGTGACAAAAAACACCGCGGCCTTTGGGTTCAGCAAGTTGATCAGCAAACCGTGGCGGAACCATGCCGCCATGGCCGTCGCGTCTATGTGGTTGGCCCCAACTTCTTTCTCCCCAACCCATGTTTGCCATGCGAGCCAGAGCAAATAGGCCACGCCTGCATAGCGCAACAAACTAAAGGCAAAAGGTGCGCGGGCTGCGAGCGCGGCAAGCCCCATGGCCGAAGCCAAAGCAAGAATCGTAAGGCCCGTTGCAATGCCCGCGACCGCGGCGAAACCCGACCGCTTCCCTTGCGTCGCGCTGGTCAATGCGAGCCATGCCATGTTCGGCCCCGGGGTCAGTTCAATCAGCATTGTGGTGATAAGAAAGGGAAGGAACAGCGCGGTGATCATGCGCATTTTATACACGCCTTCACAGCATAGTCGATTGCGCTTGGCTTTGCGCGTGAACACACCCATTTAGGGTTCATGACCAATTACTCTTTGCTTGACCTTGTTCCCGTTGTCGAAGGTGGCTCAGTGGCTGGCGCGCTCGCCAACGCCGCCGACCTTGCTGCCCACGCCGAAAGTCTGGGGTTCAGCCGCTATTGGGTTGCCGAACATCACGGGATGCGGGGCATCGCCAGCGCGGCCACCAGCGTTGTTATTGGGCATATTGCTGCGGCGACCAAATCCATCCGCGTTGGCTCAGGCGGCATCATGCTGCCGAACCATGCGCCTTTGGTCATCGCCGAGCAATTTGGCACACTGGACGCGCTTTACCCCGGCAGGATCGATCTTGGACTGGGCCGTGCGCCGGGCAGCGACCAACGTGTTGCCGCAGCGATCCGCCGGACATTGGACAGCGACCCGAACGCGTTCCCGCGCGATGTAATGGAACTGCAAAGCTATTTCGCCGATGATGGCCAAACAGGCATCGTCGCGACACCCGGCGCGGGCGCAAATGTGCAACTTTATATCTTGGGCAGCAGCCTCTACGGCGCGCAAGTGGCCGCTGCATTGGGCTTGCCCTTTGCCTTCGCCAGCCACTTTGCACCGCAAATGCTCGACGAAGCCCTGCACATCTACCGCAGCCATTTCCGGCCAAGCGCTATATTGGACAAACCCTATGCGATGGCGGCATTCAACATCATCGCCGGCGAAACCGATGCGGAAGCGGAATTTTTGGCGAGCTCATTGATGCAAAGCTTTGTCGCCTTACGCACGGGCAACCCGCGCCAAATGCCGCCACCGGTCGAAGGCTATGTGGCGTCACTTCCACCGCAATTTACGTCCGCGTTGAACGACATATTATCCGCCAGCGCAATCGGCTCCGCTGACACTGTAAAGACAGGCGCCAAAGCGTTTTTAGCGCGCACGCAAGTGGACGAAATCATCGTCGCCTGTTCGGTTTTCGATCATGAAAAACGAAAACGGAGCCTGTATATTACAGCCTCCGTTTTCGCGGAACTTAATAAACGCGTGGCTTCGGCTTGATATACTCTGCCTCGTCGGTCAGCGTATAATCATGCACTGGGCGGTAGTCGATTTTCACCGCGCCGCCGGATCCGCCCCAACCTTCAAACCATGAAGCAGTGTGCTTCATCCAGTTTGCGTCATCACGCTCTGGATAATCCTCATGCGCATGCGCGCCGCGGCTTTCCTTGCGGTTGTTGGCGCTTTCGATGGTGCACACAGCCTGCGCCATCAAATTGTCGAGCTCAAGCGTTTCGATGAGGTCGGTGTTCCAGATCATGCTGCGGTCGGTGACGTGCACGTCGGCCAGACGCTGGTTTACCTTTTGCATCTCGGTAACGCCTTCGGCCAGCAGTGCTGTGTCGCGGAACACCGCAGCATGCTTTTGCATTGTCCGCTGCATTTGCAGACGAATGTCTGCAGTCGGCGAACCGCCCTTTGCTGCACGGAACTTGTCGACGCGGGTCAGTGCCAAATCGGCAGCATCTTTCGGCAGCGCCTTGTGCGGCGCACCTGGCGTCAACGACGATTTCAAATGCAGACCAGTTGCGCGTCCGAATACCACCAAGTCGATCAACGAGTTTGATCCCAGGCGGTTTGCGCCATGCACCGAAACGCATGCTGCTTCGCCAACCGCGTAAAGGCCGCGCACGATGACTTCGGGATCATTACCAACCTTGGTGACCACCTGACCATGATAATTGCACGGAATTCCACCCATATTGTAGTGCACCGTTGGTGTCACGGGCAGTGGTTGACGCGTCAGATCGACGCCAGCGAAAATCTTTCCGCTTTCGGTGATGCCGGGCAAACGCTGGGCCAAAACCTTGGGATCGATATGGTCGAGATGTAGGTAGATATGGTCCTTATGCGGGCCGACACCGCGGCCTTCACGCATTTCAAGCGCCATCGAACGGCTTACAACGTCGCGTGAAGCCAAGTCCTTCGCGGACGGTGCATAACGCTCCATAAAGCGTTCACCTTCGCTGTTGGTCAGATAACCGCCCTCGCCGCGCGCGCCTTCTGTGATGAGAACGCCAGCGCCGTAAATACCGGTGGGGTGGAATTGCACGAATTCCATATCCTGAAGCGGAAGCCCGGCGCGCAGCACCATGCCGCCACCGTCACCGGTGCAGGTATGCGCCGAAGTGGCGGAGAAATAGGCACGGCCATATCCGCCGGTTGCCAGCACGACGGCGTGGCTCTTGAAACGGTGGATGGTGCCATCTTCCATGCACATGGCAATCACGCCGCGGCATTCGCCATTTTCCATAATCAGATCGAGCGCGAAATATTCGATGAAGAAATCCGCATCATATTTCAGGCTCTGTTGATACAGGCTGTGCAACATGGCGTGACCGGTCCGGTCGGCCGCTGCGGCCGTACGCTGAACGGGGGGGCCTTCGCCCATATTCTGCATGTGGCCGCCAAAGGGGCGCTGGTAAATTGTGCCGTCGGCATTGCGGCTAAATGGAACGCCGGCATGCTCAAGCTCATACACCGCAGCAGGCGCTTCACGCACCATATATTCGATCGCGTCTTGGTCACCCAACCAGTCGGACCCCTTTACGGTGTCGTACATATGCCAGGTCCAATGGTCCGGCGAGTTGTTACCAAGCGACGCCGCAATCCCGCCCTGTGCCGCAACAGTATGCGAACGGGTGGGAAAAACCTTCGTGATACAGGCTGTTTTCAAACCGGCTTCAGCGCTGCCCATCGTGGCGCGCAAGCCAGAGCCGCCGGCTCCAACAACAACCGTGTCATAGGTATGGTCGATAATCTTGTAAGCGTCTGACATCAGGCGGATGCTCCGGTAAATGCTAATTTTGCTACGACGAAAATGCCGAATACGGCGCTCGCGACGACATAGAAGTTGAGAAGCGCCATTGCGCCAAACTTCAATCCCTCGTCATGGACATAATCTTCAATCAAAACCTGAAGACCAAGGCGCGCGTGCGAAAAAATGTTCACGATCATCAATATCATCGGAACCGCAACGGTTGGTTGAGCCAGCCATTGCGCCAAAGTTGCTTGATCAAAATTCGGCATAAGAAGCAGCGAGACAACGAGCCACGTGGTCAGCAAGATATTGCCAATCGCGGTCAGGCGCTGTTTCAGCCAATGTTCGCCGCCATGCTTTGCTGACCCCAACCCGCGCACGCGCCCGATATATGTTCTACTGTCCATCATCAAACTCCCAGAAAGCGCGATGCCACAAACAGGACAACGAATGCAGTTGCAAAAAAGGCCGCAATGAATGCAGCCGAAGCCCAGGTCCGGTTCGCCTTCAATTCGTAACCAGCGCCAATATCCAAAACGAGGTGGCGAATGCCAGATGCGAGATGCTGGAAAAAGCTGAAGGTTACAGCAAGGCCCAAAAGCCGGAAGAACCAGTTGGCCGCAGTTTCAAAACCGGTTGCGCTGTCACCTGCAGAGACGACATATTTTTGAAAGGTCGCATAGCTTTCTGCGCCACCACCAATCGCCGACAACCACCAAAGCAAGGTGATCATTCCAACCGTCGCGAGAATGAATCCTGTTGCCCGGTGGAAAATCGAAATCGCCATCTGCGGTGACCAACGATACACCTGCAAATGCGGTGATAACGGGCGGTTCGGGTTTTTCGCCATGATTTCAGCGTCCTTCATTTAAGCGCAGCCTATATTAAGCGTCGCTCTTTAATCGTTTAATGGCGTGGCGCAAGGCCTCCGCCGTCAGAATCGCGCATTGAGATGATGGATTTGTTCAATCACAACTTTGTACAAAATCTGCGCCAGAGCATCGGAGGCGTTCGGGCAATAACCGCCTATTAACCATTTACTGCTTAAACATGGAAAATCGGTCCGCATTGCGGAAGACCATGGCACAGGAACGCAAGTATGGCAGAGAAACGGGACATTGAACAATCGGACGTCCAGGCGATTATTGATGTGTTTGTCGAAGACAAAAACTTTGCGCCCCGCTGCCGCAAAGTCGGTGAGCTTTTGAAAGACCGGCTATACGACATTAGCAGCTATTATTGGGATTATTGGATCGGCATGGGCAAGTTTCCTGAAATGCAGGATCCCGAAAATGTAGAAAAAGCCCGGATCAAAACGGCCGCCTTTATAGGTAAACGCCTTAGCGATGTCGAAGGCGCAGAATGGTCAAAGTTTCTAACTCGCCAGATCATGGACTCATGCCAGCGGGGTATCCCGCCCAAAACTGTTAATGCAGCATCGATACGGTCGAACGCCTTCACGCTAAAGTTGCTCGGTGAAGTATATGGCGTCGAACAGGAAGATTATCAGGACCTTGCAGCTGCGGTTCTGACCGCGACAGGGCTGGAACTGTCCATCATGGCAATGTGCCACACGGCATATCACGCCAATCAGAACGCGGCGCGCCGCCAGGAACAATCGGCGCAGTTTGAAAACGACATCGGCATTACTGCACATGAGGTTGCCGATCGCACGGCCGTATTGCGCCAACAAGCCGCGAGCAGTTCGCAAATGGCGAACGGCATGCTGTCCAAGGCATCGGAAGTTGCTGCAGCGTCTGAACAATCTGCAGTCGCAATGCGCGAAGCGGCCCAGACGGCCGCAGGCCTCATCCGTGCAATTGAAGATGCACGGACAGAAGTGGAGACCGCCGCCGACGTCGCAAACCGCGCCGCGGCCGTGGCAACCAAAGGTGCAGTGGCGACCGACACGCTGTCCGAACAATCCCAATCTATCGAATCTATATTGGGCCTTATCCGCGAGATCGCGGGGCAAACCAACTTGTTGGCGTTGAACGCCACAATCGAAGCCGCGCGCGCAGGCGATGCAGGCCGTGGTTTCGCGGTGGTCGCGCAGGAAGTCAAAAGCCTCGCAAATCAAACAGCGCAGGCAACGGACGAAATTGCACAGAAGATTTCATCCATTCAAAGTGCGACCAAGGCGTCGGTTGAATCAAACGCATCCATCCGCGAAACCGTTGACGAAGTGCGCATGTCTGCTGAGCGCATCCGGCGGGCGATGGAGGACCAAGCACAAACGGTTACGATGATTACCGCGTCCGTTGATGAAACCGCTCTGGCCGCCGATTTGATGTCTAACACCATCTCCGCCATCCGCAGCGATACGGAAAATGTGGTATCGGAAATCATGCAGCTTGAGGGCGGTTTTAGCGAAGTAAATGAGAAGATCTCATCGCTTCAAGCCAATGCTACGCGCTTTGTTGGAAACCTGATCCGATAACTTCGGTTGAAATTTTGTCGGCGCTGTGAAAAGCAGCGCGGATGAAAACCCATATCCTTATCACCGGCGCATCACGAGGCATCGGCGCTGCTGCCGCCGCCAGCTTTGACCCCGCAACGACTACCGTGCTGGCACTGTCCAGCAAGGATGGTGATCTGAACGATCCTGCAACGCCACAGCGGCTTTGGAACCATGCGCTTGATCGCCTTGACGGGCGTGTGGATGTGCTAATCAACAATGCCGGGATATTTGAACAAAACCCGATTTCGGCGTCGGACGAGCAATGGCTCGCGTATTGGAACCGGACCATGCAGATCAACCTGACGGCCAGTGCGGACTTGTGTCGCCGCGCTGTCCTGCATTGGCAGGAATCGAACGCGAGCGGCAGGATCGTCAACATCGCCAGCCGCGCCGCGCATCGCGGGGATAGCCCGGCCCATTGGCATTATGCGGCATCAAAGGCCGGTATGGTCGCCATGACCAAGACCATCGCACGGGCTTACGCTGCCCAAAAAATCTATGCCTTTGCCATATGCCCCGGGTTTACCATGACCGGCATGGCGGACGATTATCTCGCAAGCCGCGGCGGCGATAAGCTGCTCGCCGATATTCCGCTTGGCAAGGTTGCGGATCCCGAAGAAGTCGCGGCGATGGTGAAATTCTGTGCACTGGATGCACCGCCGTCGATGACGGGTGCGGTATTGGACATAAATGGCGCGAGCTATGTACGCTAAGCTGGGCGCCCTAGTGGCATTGGCCCTGACGGCCTGCGCACCTGTCGCTCCCGTCAAGGCCATGAGCAACGGAACCACACTCGCGTCACAGTGCGAAGGCCGTGACGGCTGGGGCGACCCTGCCCCGCCCGCGCACATATTCGCCAATGTGTATATGGTGGGCACATGCGGCATCGTGTCGTTGCTCGTCACGTCACCCAAAGGTCATATCCTCATCGACGGTGCGACCGCCGAAGCTGCGCCGTTCATTGCCGACAATATTCGCAAGCTTGGTTTCCAACCGACAGATGTGAAATATCTGGTCAGCAGCCATGAACATTTGGATCATGTTGGCGGGCTTGCCGCGTTGAAGGGCATTACAGGAGCCCGCATGCTGGCACGGGCCGAAGCGCGCAAAAGTCTGGAGACCGGTATTTCGGACCCTACCGACCCGCAGTTGGCAATATTGCCGCCCTTCGCGGGCATAAAGGTCGACCAGATCGTCAGCGACGGCGAAACCATCACCCTTGGCCCGATAAAAATGACTGCCATCGCCACGCCCGGTCACGCCCCTGGCGGAACGAGTTGGACCTGGAAATCATGCGAAGGCGCGACCTGTCATCAGTTTGTTTTCGCCGACAGTCTTGGCGCTGTGTCTGCTGATGCATACCGATTTACCGACCATCCAGAATATGTGGCGGTATTAAGGGCGACCATGAAGCGCGTTTCTGAACTAAACCCATGCGACGTCCTGATCGCCCCGCACCCCGCGCAATCGCGTTTCTTTGAGCGCGTTTCCGGCAAGGAACCTCTGGCCGACCCTGCGGGCTGTGCAAATTATGCCAAAGCAGCAATGGAGCGGCTTGATGCCCGGTTAGCAAAAGAAGCCGCACAATGAGCTGGAAGGTTACCCTGCCCTGCACCCGCAATGAAGCGGAAGAACTGCACCATGACGATGAGTGGCTTGCGGCATTGGAACCCATGCCGACAATCGTTGCGGACGAGGTCGAAGCCTTCAATGACGAGAAATGGCGGCTTGAAGCTTATTTTAACGAGAAACCAAATGCTCAGGTGATCGCCGCCATCCAAATCCGCTTGCCCAGTGCGGCCGACGCAAAGGCGGTGGTTGAAGAACTTCCCGATGCCGATTGGGTCGTTATGAGCCAACAAGGGCTTCAACCGGTGCATGCCGGGCGCTTCTACGTCCATACAATGGCCAACAAGGGCACAGTGCCCAAAGGCGCAACCCCGTTCCAAATCGAGGCTAGCCGCGCCTTTGGCACGGGCGGACATGAAACAACCAGCGGCTGTCTTGATATGCTCGACAGAATGAAACGTGCCGGTAAGCGGTTTGACCTGATTGCTGACATCGGGACCGGCACTGGCCTGCTGGCATTTGCCGCGCATGTGTTGTGGCCGAAGGCATATTTGACGGCATCGGATATCGACCCGGTCAGCATTGATGTCACAGCGGCCAATGCCGTGGTCAACAATGTCCCTTGCGGCGTTGCGCAGGGCCAGCTGGCGCTGTGTGTGGCCGCGGGGACAGCGCACGACCTTATCACCGCCCGCGCGCCTTATGATTTGGTCATCGCCAATATTTTGGCGGGCCCGTTAATCGAACTTGCGCCGTCACTATCGGCGATATTGCGCGAAGGTGGCTCGCTGATATTGGCTGGCTTGCTGAATACGCAGGCAGAAGCGGTTACGCGCGCATATCGCCTACACGGGTTTAGAGTGCAAAAACGCAAGGATATGGGTGATTGGCCATGCCTGTGGCTCGTCAAGCGCCGCAATTATGGCTGGCAACGTCCGCTGCGCGCTTCAGGCCGCACCAGTCAGCCGCCGGGTGATTTTGGAACCTGGTAGCGGCTGGCGCCCTTAAAATATGCCTGTGTACCCTTGGTGATAAGGGCATCTTCGGCAATGATTTCGCCAACCGATATGTCGGGCAAGGATTCAAGCCGCTCGTACAATGGCGCGAAATCGGTCTCAACGGTCACCTCAAGCAGCTGATCCATGCTGGAGACCACAAAATAGTTCTGCTGAAAATCATCAATCCGGTAATGGCTGCGCATCACGCGCAGCAGGTCGAATGCGATCCGGTTGGGACTTGGGTCCTCCAGCGCAAAAATGCTCTCTGCATAGCTTGAGACGATCCCAGCGCCGTAAATCCGCAAACCATCGGCCTGCTGAATAAGGCCGAACTCCACCGTATACCAATATAGCCGCGCGAGATGGTCAAGCGCGCCAAAACCGAGCGAACGCAATCCGCCTTTGCCATAAGCGACCATATAATCGGCAAATACGGGGTCGGCCAACATGGGCACATGCCCGAAAACATCATGGAAAATGTCGGGCTCTTGCAGATAATCCAGCTGCTCAGGCGTCCGGATAAAATTGCCTGCCGGAAAACGGCGATTGGCGAGATGGTCAAAAAACACGTCGTCGGGAACCAAGCCCGGCACGGCAACGATTTGCCAACCGGTGGCCGCCATCAACCGCGCGTTCAATTCGCGATAATCGGGAATGCCGGGGCGCGTTAGCTTTAGAACGTCGATCCCGCGCAGAAACGCGTCAGCCGCGCGGCCCGGCAGCATCGCGGTTTGGCGCGCAAAAAGCCGGTCCCACATCGCATGTTCATCAGCGCCAAAGGCGTCCCAATTCTGGGGCACGGTCCAATCGGCATTGGCACCGGCAGGCGGCGCGTCATAAACATGGCTCGAGCTATCCATGGCAATTAGTTACACTTGAAACCGTTTTGCATCAACCGCGTTGGTCGCGATCTCATCAGTTCACAAGACGTTGCAGGCCCCCGCTAAGCCTCCGCCACAATGCGGGCCCATTCGGCCTCATCAATGACTTGAATGCCAAGGGCCGTGGCCTGTTTCAGCTTCGATCCTGCGCCGGGGCCTGCCACGACCAAGTCGGTCTTTGCACTCACCGATCCAGCAGATTTTGCGCCAAGTGCTTCCGCTTGGGCCTTCGCCTCATCCCGGCTCATGGTTTCAAGCTTTCCGGTGAACACAATATTTTTACCCGTCCACGCGCTTTCACGGACATTTGAAACATAAGCAGGCGGCGCGATTTCGTTCAAAAGATCATTCCACACCGACATATTGTGCGGTTCGTGGAAGAAATCGCCAAGTGCCTCGGCAACTGCCCCGCCAACGCCGTCAATCGCGGTGACGTCCGCGACGGCCGCCTCATCACCCTGCGCCAAACGCAGCCCGACGTTCCCGACCTCTTGTACCGTGCCAAAAGCCTTAAACAAATCGCGCGCAGTGACCGCGCCGATATGGCGAATTCCAAGCCCAAAGAGCAATTTGGCACCATCGGGCGCGCGCTTCGCCTCAATCGCTGCCAACAGGTTATCCACAGACTTATCCTGCCATCCATCGCGCGATACAATATCTGCACGGCGGGCCTTCAACCTGAAAATATCTGCCGGACTTTCGAGCCAACCCAAATCGAAAAACTCTTGAATGGTTTTCTCGCCAAGCCCCTCAATATCCAGCGCACCACGGCTGACAAAGTGAATCAGCCGCTGGACGCGCTGGGCCGGACAAATCAGTCCGCCCGTGCAACGCACATCGACTTCGCCCTCTTCGGCGACGGCTTCGGAACCGCATTCGGGGCATTGCGATGGAAAGGCATAAGGCGCGCGTTCTGCATCGCGTGTCAGGTTTTCGACGATCTGGGGAATAACGTCCCCTGCCCTTTGCACAACAATCCGGTCACCGGGGCGCACAGCCAGTCGGGCGATTTCATCGCGGTTGTGCAGCGTTACGTTGGAGACAACGACGCCGCCCACCGTTACTGGGGTCAGGCGACCCACGGGCGTCAACTTGCCGGTCCGTCCGACTTGAATATCGATAAGCTCAAGCGTTGTTTCGGCCTGTTCAGCAGGAAATTTATGCGCAATCGCCCAGCGCGGGGATTTTGCGACAAAGCCAAGCCGTTCCTGCCATTCAAGCCGGTCAACCTTGTAAACCACGCCGTCAATGTCATAGGGCAAGTCCGCACGCTGACGTTCGATGCTGGCATAATGAGCCAACGCATCATCGCTATGCGGCACGCGGACGAGTAATGGCGACACTGGGACACCCCAGGCCGCAATGGCGGCCATGACGCCGCTTTGGGTCTCGGCTGGCAGGCCACTGACCTCGCCCCATCCGTGCGCAAAGAACCGCAACGGCCGTGACGCGGTAACCTTGGCATCTTTCTGCCGCAATGACCCCGCCGCCGCATTGCGCGGGTTGGCGAATATCTTCCCGTCCTTCGCCTTTTGCGCTTCGTTTATCGCTGCAAAGTCAGACTTGGCCATATAGACTTCGCCGCGTATCTCGAAAATCTCGGGCACATCACCGTGCAATTGCTGCGGGATGTCCGAGATATAGGCGACATTGGCGGTTACATCCTCACCCACGCTGCCATCGCCGCGTGTTGCGGCCTGAATCAGATCCCCTTTTTCATAACGCAAGGAGAGCGAAAGGCCGTCAATCTTGTCCTCCGCCGTCAACGCGACATCCGCATCGGAGGCGAGGTTTAGAAATCGCCGGACACGCGCCACGAAATCATGCACATCTTGCGCCTCAAACGCATTGTCGAGGCTCATCATGCGCTTGGCATGCGTGATTTTCTTCAGGCCCGAACCGTCTACAGCCGCGCCAACCAAGTTATTGGGGCTATCGGCGCGCACGAGATGCGGGAAAGCGGCCTCCAATTCATTATTGCGCCGTACCAACGCATCATATTCCGCGTCTGATATCTCAGGCGTGTCTTCGGCATGATAGCGCTTGTTGTGATGGGCAATCTGTTTCGCCAACCGCATCAGCTCATTGGCAGCGTCTGCTTCTGTCACTCACCGGCTCCAGAAACCGGCTTCGTCAGGTCAAATGAAACCCGGAACAACCGCCCCGGCCTTGCCAGTTCATATGTCAGGACTTGTCGTGGCGTGACTTCAAACGCCCAGATATTGGCATTTGATACAGTTCGCCCTTCTTTGGTGAACATGTCTTTGGAAAATGCATCCGCAGGGAATTCTTGCCGCATGACGCTGCCTGACGTCACGGTATCGCCGCCATATTGGGATACTGGGTCTTCGGTGCCATCTTTTAACATATGGCGATGTTTCAGACGCAGGCCAGTGTCTGTCTTGCTGATAATCCATGTGCGCGATTTATCTTCGCCAACATCAAATGCGATCCGAACCTCGCGCGATGAACATTCGCGGACGTGCGCACGCATCTCGGCCGAATTAAAGCTAGCGTCGCTTTCATCGCCCGCCGTCAATTTGCCTTCAAATGACTTGCCGCACAGCGCGGAAAGTTCCCGAAAAAACCCGTCGGCCGGCAGCGCTGCGGGTTCTGTGGTCGTGCAGCCAGTCAGCAACACCGCAAAAATCAAACCTATTTTCTTCACACAACCTCCAAAAGACGTTTTGCTTGCGCGCGCGCTTCATCCGTCACTTCTGCGCCCGACAGCATCCGGGCGATTTCCTGGCTGCGCGCCGCATTATCCAACAAGACGACGCCCGTGCGCGTCACCGTCCCTTGGCTGGATTTGGCGATGAAGTAATGCGCCTTGCCTTTGGCCGCGACCTGCGGACTGTGCGTTACCGCCAGCAACTGCGTATGTTGGGCCAAGCGCGCAAGCCGCTCACCGATGGCAGCCGCCACCGCGCCGCCGACGCCGCGGTCGATTTCGTCAAAGATGATTGTCGCCGCCCCGCCCTCTTCCGCCAACGCGACTTTCAGCGCGAGGATGAAGCGCGACAGTTCGCCGCCCGATGCAATTTTGGCCAGCGGCGCGAATGGCGCGCCGGGATTTGTTGAAATCAGAAACTCGACGCGGTCCATGCCCGACGCGGCCCAGCGCTCCTCGGGAAGCTGCTCGACAGATGTTTGGAACTGTGCCGCATCCAGCTTTAACGGCGCCAATTCCACCTTAACGGCGGCATCGAGCTTCGCTGCTGACGCACGTCGCGTTTCCGACAGCGCCGTGGCGGACGTGACATAGGCCGCGTGCTTTGCAGCGACCTCAACCTCTAACAGAGCGAGCCCCTCACCACCTGCCTCAATCGACTGAAGCTGCGCGGTCAGGCGCTCCTGCAGGGCAATGATGCCGTCTGGCGCGACATTGTGTTTACGGGCCAGCGCGCGCAATTCGAACAGGCGCTCTTCAATTTCATCGAGACGCGCGGGTTCATATTCAATCGCCCGCGCCGCCGCGTTCAACTTGTCCTCGGCTTCGCTTGCCTCAATCACGGCACGGTCAAGCGACGTCAGCGCTTCTGCCAGCAACGGATGGGCATCCGCCAAGCGATCAAGCTTGCGTGCCGCAGACCGGATAAGCGCCAGGCCGCTTTTGGGGCCGTCGAAGCTTTCGAGCACCGCCTTCAAATCTTCGGCGATGCGCTCGCCCTTTTGCATGTCCGACCGCTCGCCAGCCAGCTCCTCTTCCTCGCCTGGTTGCGGATTAAAGGCAGCAAGTTCCGCCACCGCATGCTCAAGCCACTCTTGGTCGCGCGCGGCATTTTCCAGCGCTTCGCGTGCGATATCAAGCCGCACTTTCGCCTCATGCCATGACGTGAAATTGGCCGCGACTGTTGCGGTGTCGCATCGACCAAATGCGTCAAGCAGCGCCCGGTGCCCGCGCGGGTTCAGCAACCCCCGGTCATCATGCTGTCCGTGTATTTCGACCAAAGATGCACCGACATCGCGCAACAAAGCGGCAGAGCAAGGCTGATCATTTATGAACGCCTTACTGCCGCCATCGGCCTTGACCGAACGGCGGATCAGCAGCAGTTCGCCTATGTCGATTTCAATGTCATTTTCGCCAAGCAACGCGACCACATTGGCGGGCGCATCAAAGCTGGCCGTCACTTGCGCCTTGTCAGCGCCTGCACGCACAAGGCCGCTATCGGCGCGCGCACCCAGCGCAAGGCCAAGAGCGTCCAGCAAGATAGACTTACCAGCGCCCGTCTCCCCGGTTAACACACCAAGGCCGTTTGCAAATTCAAGGTCCAGCGCCTCGATCAGCACCACATCGCGGATCGACAGCCCCGTTAGCATGTCATTACGCGGCGGGCGCGTTCTTCTGCATCAGGTCATAGGCACGCTGATACCATTCGCTACCGGGATAGTTGGCACCCAGCACAGCTGCGGCTTTCTTCGCCTCTTCAGGCACGCCCATCGCCAAATAGCTCTCGGTCAGGCGGTACAAAGCCTCTGGCGTGTGCGTTGTCGTATCAAATTTGTCGATGACTTCGCGGAAACGCAAAGAGGATGCGAGCCACAGGGCACGACGTTGATAGAAACGGCCAATCTCCATTTCCTTGCCCGCCAAATGGTCACGCACAAGATCGATTTTCAACGTGGCGTCAGCGGAATAGCGCGAATTGGGATAGCGACGCTGCACTTCACCCAATGCCGCCAATGCCTGCTCCGAAATCTTCTGATCGTGGGTCACATCGCTCATCTGTTCATAATAAGACAAGGCGATCAGATAATATGCATAAGCCGCATCTTTGTTACCCGGATGGATCGACAGGAAACGGCGCGACGATTGAATCGATTCGTTATATTTCTGCGCCATGTAATAGCTAAATGCGCTCATCAACTGCGCGCGGCGGGCCCATGGCGAATAAGGGTGCTGGCGTTCGACTTCGTCAAACAAAGCGGCAGCAACTTCATATTGCTTGTTATCCAGCTTGTCCTTTGCCGCCGTATACAACGTATTGACGTCACGCGCGACATAACGGGTGTTGCTGCCCGGCTTTGCGCCACCGCCGCCAAGGCCAAGCATAGCGCAACCCGAAAGCATGGAAACCGAAGCCAGCAAGCCAGCGGACACAAGGATTTTTCTGTTCATGGGATTGTCCTTAGATACTCTTGGGGCCGTCGCCAAGGGTTTTGCGCATGTTAGTGCGAGATGCTGTATCGGGCATGAACTGAAGCCGAGATAGCTTCGGGGGCAACCAGCTTTGCGCATTAATGGCGGCCTATGCCCACAACGAAAAAGGGGCCACCGCAGCGACCCCTTTTCCTCTCCAATCCTTTTGCAGGATGTTCTGTGTGCCGCGCGGGCTTAGTCCTTCAGGAATGCTGGAACATGATCGGGATCGCCCCCGCCATTGTTTCCGCCTTCTGAACGCTCTTGGCGTGGACCACGGTCGCCGCGGCCTTCACCCCGACCACCGCCATCACGACGCGGTCCGCGATCGCCACGGCCTTCGCCGCGTCCGCCGCCTTCACGACGGGGACCACGATCGCTGCGCTCGCTCTTTTCACGTGGCGGGCGTGTGTCTTCCAGTTCTTCACCGGTTTCCTGATCAACGACGCGCATCGACAGGCGAACCTTGCCACGTGGATCGATTTCAAGAACCTTGACCTTAACGTCCATGCCTTCGCTGACGACGTCGGTAACCTTCTCAACGCGCTCATTGCGCATTTCGCTGACGTGGACGAGACCGTCCTTGCCACCCATGAAGTTTACGAACGCACCGAAATCGACGAGATTGACGACCTTGCCGTCATAGATTTTGCCAACTTCAGCTTCTTCAACGATGCCGGAAATCCACTTACGAGCGGCTTCAATCTGGGTAACGTCGGACGACGAGATCTTGATAAGACCTTCATCATCGATGTCGACCTTGGCACCAGTTGTGGCGACGATTTCACGAATAACCTTACCACCGGTACCGATGATGTCGCGGATCTTCGCTTTATCGATCTGCATGGTTTCGATGCGTGGTGCGTGCGCCGACAATTCACCGCGGGCTTCGCCCAAAGCTTTTGCCATTTCACCAAGGATATGCGCGCGGCCTTCCTTGGCTTGGTTCAATGCCGCTTCGAAGATTTCACGGGTAATACCGGCAATCTTGATGTCCATCTGCATCGTGGTGATGCCTTCTGACGTACCAGCAACCTTGAAATCCATATCGCCGAGATGATCTTCATCACCCAAGATGTCGGAAAGGATAGCGAAATCCTTACCTTCAAGGATAAGACCCATTGCGATACCCGAAACCGGACGCTTGATAGGCACGCCTGCGTCCATCATGGCGAGGCTTCCACCGCAAACCGACGCCATCGACGACGAGCCGTTCGACTCTGTGATGTCGCTGGTCAAACGGATTGTGTACGGGAACTCGTCCTTGGTTGGCAGCACAGGGTGCAGCGCACGCCATGCAAGCTTACCATGGCCAATTTCGCGGCGACCGGGCGCACCGAAACGGCCAACTTCACCAACGCTGTACGGTGGGAAGTTGTAATGCAGCATGAAGTTTTCATAATGCAGACCGCCAAGACCGTCGATCATCTGCTCTGCGTCCTTGGTGCCCAAGGTGCAGGTTGCGATGGTTTGCGTTTCGCCGCGTGTGAACAAGGCAGAACCATGTGCACGTGGCAAGAAATGCGTTTCCGAAACGATTGGACGGATTTGCGTGGTGCTGCGACCGTCGATGCGGGTGCCGTCCTTTAGGATGGCGCCGCGAACGATTTCAGCTTCAAGCTTCTTCATCAACTTGCCGGCAGCCAGCTGATCCTGAGGCGCAGCGTCAACAAACGCTTCCTTCGCCTTTGCGCGTGCAAGGTTCAACGCGTTGCTGCGTTCCGACTTGTCGGTCAGCTTATAAGCTGCAGCAATATCCTTGCCGATCAGCTTCTTAAGCTTGTCCTTGGCCGCGGACAGGTCAGCCTGTTCCGCCATTGCCCAAGGATCCTTGGCAGCTTGTTCAGCAAGCTTGATGATTGCCTTAACGACTTCCTTACATGCGTCATGCGCAAACAGGACGGCGCCAAGCATGATTTCTTCCGAAAGCTCATTGGCTTCGGATTCAACCATCATCACGGCGTCATATGTCGCCGCAACAACGAGGTCGAGGTCACCTTCGGCAACCTGCTCATCTGTTGGGTTCAGGATATATTCGCCATTCAGATAACCAACGCGTGCTGCGCCGATTGGGCCCATGAAAGGAACGCCCGAAATGGTCATCGCAGCCGAAGCTGCAACAATTGCCAAAATGTCCGGCTCATTCTCGCCATCATAGCTAAGAACTTGCGCGATTGCGTTGATTTCGTTGTAGAAACCTTCTGGGAACAATGGACGCAATGGACGGTCGATCAAACGGGAAACCAAAGTTTCCTTTTCAGTCGCGCCGCGTTCCCGCTTGAAGAAGCCACCTGGGATACGGCCAGCTGCCGAATATTTTTCTTGATAGTGAACGGTCAATGGGAAGAAATCCTGACCATCCTTTACCGACTTCGCCGCGGTAACCGCGCAAAGTACAACGGTTTCGCCCAAAGACGCCATAACAGCGCCATCAGCTTGACGGGCAACCTTACCCGTTTCGAGTGTCAGGGTTTGTCCGCCCCACTCGATTGATACAGTTTTCGTATTAAACATAGATTTTCCTTTGACCCGCATGCCCTATGCGATGCGGGGCCTCA
>NZ_JBIICH010000101.1:0-7356 GCF_044239005.1 Sphingorhabdus sp.
CCTCTGGCAGCATATCAGGCTCGATCAGACCAGCGGCGGCGGCTTCTGGGCCACCGAGCTTTTCAAATTCTGCCTTCAAATGCTTCGCCGCGCGATCCACCAACTCGGTTGAATCAACAGGCGTTACGTTCCAGTAAATACGGCACTCGCCATTCGGGTTTGCACCTTCATAAGCCGGGTCACCGGGATCACGACCACCGACATCGGTTGTTGTCACCGACAAAAGAACGTTTTCACGCTTTGCCTTTGTTGGTTCGAACTTGATGACCGGAATGTCCATCTTCACTGTCTGGATAGCGACAGGAATTGCGATGAGGAATACGATGAGGAGCACCAGCATGACGTCGACGAGCGGCGTCGTGTTGATGTCAGACATTGGCGTATCATTGCCGCCGCCTCCTGAACTGATTGCCATTGGCCAATCCTCTCTAAATAAATTGGGTCAAAAATGGAGCGCCAGCGATTGCTGACGTATGGGCCGCGCCGAAACGCGGCCCTAACCCAATATTACTTCTTAGCTGCAGCAGGTGCTGGCTTACCAGCTGGTGCAGCGGCAGGAACAGCAGGCTTAACGCGGCCACCCGAAGAGATGTAACCAAGCACATCGTTCGAGAAGGTCGAAAGGCTACGTGCGATTGTCTTGTTACGTGCCTGAAGCCAGTTGTACGCAAGAACAGCAGGAACAGCAACGAACAGACCAATTGCGGTCATGATCAGTGCTTCACCAACTGGACCAGCGATCTTGCCGATGTCAGCCTGACCAGCGATACCGATTTTGATCAGCGCCGAGTAGATGCCGATAACCGTACCAAGCAGACCAACGAAAGGAGCCGTTGCACCAACCGTTGCGAGGAACGGAAGACCGCCCGCTAGCTTGTTGTTGATGGATTCTTCCGAACGGGCCATTGCGCCGTGCAGCCAATCATGTGCTTCGATAGGGTCGGTCAAAAGGCTGTGCTGCTTTTGAGCGGCGATGCCATCATCAACGACTTGACGATATGCACTGTTCTTATCGAGCTTTGCAGCGCCTTCTTCAAGCGTTGCAGCGCGCCAGAATTGTGCACGGACGTCCTTGTACTGGTTCAAAACCTTCTGCTGTTCAAAAAGCTTCGTGAACATAATGTAGAAAGAGAAGACGGACATGATGACCATGACGATGAAAATCGACCATGAAATCGGGCCACCTTCGTTAAGCGCAGGGATAAGACCGAATTGTGCGGCCACATCTGGGTTTGCGGCGCCGGCCGCAGTCAGAAACAAAATCGACATTTTAACTACCTCTCAAAAAATAGAACTATCTAGCAAAAAAGACCCGGAACCAAGGCTCCCCCTTTTACCGGGCCAGAAAATTATTTCGGTATCTGCCACCGGACGCGGTTTGAATACGAACCTTGAACTTTTTCGCCGTTACGAACAGCAGGTTCAAAGCGCGCACGACGCTTCACGTTGGTGCAGGTTGCCGCATCAAGGTCAGCATGGCCACTTGACTGCGTAACTTGGCAATCAATGACGCGGCCATCAACGCCGATAGTGACGCGGAAGCCAGTGGTTCCTTCACGTTCCTGCTGCAAAGCACGCGACGGATAGTCGTTCGTGTTTGCCCAGTTACCTGGATTGCCCCGTGGCTTAGCTTCAGCAGAAGGGCCTGCTGGCGGCGGTGGGGGCGCTGGAGGCGCGGCTGTCGGCACAATTGGAGCCGCAGGTGGCGGCGTATCAACTGTACGAACCGTTGGCGGTGGTGTCACCGTAACAACCATTGGCGGAGGCGAAACGACCGGAGGCTCGATTTGCTTCTCTGGCTCTGGTGGTGGTTCTTCTTCTTCGGGTGGTTCTTCTTCTTTCACGTCGACCACGGTCATCTTTTCCTTGATCGAGACGACCGCATCATATGCGAGGCCAGTCACCAAGGCATAACCGAGGAAAGCGTGAAGAAGGAGTACAATGACGACAGAAACCAAACGGTTTGTGCTCATCCCATCTTGATCAGCATATGCCATGCGGAAACAACTCTCCTACCTTCAAAACAAAATAGTACACTAAGGACGCACGTTTTACCGTGCCCCAAAGTACCCTCGCGATATCGAAATCTATCTTTTTTTTTACTCGATTCATCGACGCATTAGCCAACCCTAACATGCCAAGCAATCCGGATTCTGCGATTCATACGCAATTCATGGACAGGTTCACATAATGCTACGATGTGATATACGTAAAACCGGCGACGGATGTCGGTTTCAGGAAGGGTTGTTTAATGCGAATTTCGCAAGCGAAAGTGATTTTATGCTTGGTTTTGATGGGTTTGGGCAATGCCGCATCTGCCCAACCCGTGGCCACCCCGCCCCCTGCACTTGCCATTGAAGCAGAATCGGCAAGTTATTCGGATATTGCCGATTTGGTCGTCATATCGCCTCTGATCATTGATGTTACGGTCCGCAAAGCTGCTAAAGTTGCCCCTGAACAAGCCATAGGCGTCCCCGTATCGCTTCAGCGAATGCTGATAGAAGCGGATGTGATGGCGTTGATTCGGGGCGAAGGCGGCATTGCCGACCGCGTCCGCTTTGTGCTGGATGTGCCCAAGGATGCGAAGGGCAAAGTGCCCAAATTGAAAAAACAGCGGTTGTTCCTATTTGGTAGCCCCGTTGCGGGCCGAACGGGCGAAATCCGTTTATCGCGGCCCAACGCGCTCGCAAATTTCAGTCCGACCAATGATGCTTTGGTCCGCCGCATCACCCAAGAGGCTGTCCTGCGTGACGCTCCGCAACGCATCATAGGTGTCGCCAGTGCTTTCCATAGCCCGGGAACGGTGCTCGGTGAGGGCGAAACACAGATTTTCCTGAAGACCGAAAAGGACCAGCCAGTCTCACTGACAGTTCTTAGCCGGCCGAATGAGCAAAAACAGTGGGCAGTATCGACAGCCGAAGTCATCGATTCGTCTGCGACCGCGCCGGAACGATCCACATTGCTATGGTATCGCCTAGCCTGTGGCCTACCGCGCAGCCTTCCCACCGACCGCATCGAAACAGCGCGCGATGAAGACGCTGCGCGCGCGCAAGCTGACTATAAATTTATCATTGAAGCGCTCGGGCCATGTGGCCGTAAGCGTTAGCAGCTGCAAATCAGGATCGACGCCCCCGCGCTCACCGCGATGCGCCCGGCACCCACATGATATCACCACCGCGCGTCGAATTGATCAGGCGGCACAGCACGAACAGATAGTCCGACAGACGGTTGATGTAGTTCAACGCCTGTGGGTTGATCGAAACATCCAGCGATGCCGCGACCAACGCCCGTTCGGCACGGCGCGAAATGGCCCGCGCCATATGCATATGCGCTGCTGGCAAGCTGCCGCCCGGCAAAATGAAACTGGTCAACGGTGGAAGCTGCTCATTGGCTTTATCAATCGCCGCCTCAAGCCATTCGACTTGGGATGACACAATCCGCAATTCCATCGGCGATGGTTCAAAACTGTCGCCGGGTGTTGCGATATCGGCACCCAGATCAAACAGGTCGTTCTGAATACGCCGCAACTCAGCGACCAAAGGCGTTTCACCCTCATCCGCTGCCAGGGCCTGAAGCGCTAAGCCAAGCGCGCTGTTGGTCTCATCGACTTCGCCGATGGCGTGCAAGCGCGCGTTGGTCTTGGACACGCGCGAGCCATCGACGAGGCCAGTTGTCCCGTCGTCGCCGGTGCGCGTGTAAATCTTGTTGAGCTTTACCATCTCTGATGCCGCCCGCTTATTGCGAGCCGGCGACCACGACGAGCACAGCAAGCAAACCGATAGTAATGGCCTGCCATTTGACGCGGGCAAACATCATCTTGTTCTGCACGGTGAGCGATTTAGGCAGCCCCGCTTCGTCAACATCTGCTGGTCGCAAATTGGCGAACGCATGAAGGCCACGGATAAGTGCAAATGCCACGGCACCAGCTGCGCCAATGGTGAGGAGAACCAACAAAATAGTCATCGGGAGAAATCCTTGTCCGGGGCCAATACCCCGCTGCGCCTATTTAGGCGTGAGATAGCGAGATTCCAAGCGGTAGCGTGCCCTGACGCAAAATATTAATAAGCCCATCGCCGGATTCCCCCGCCAACCGCCGGTCCGACAGCGCAGGTGAGGATTTGCTCTTCGCCAGTTTTTCACCACTGCTGTCTAACAACAGCGGATGGTGCCAATATATGGGTTCAGGCAAATCCAACAGTTTCTGCAACAGCCTATGTATGGCGGTATATCCGAGAAGATCTTGGCCCCGCACGACATGCGACACCCCGTCGGCGGCATCGTCGATGGTTGCGGCCAAATGATATGATGCCGGCGCATCTTTGCGCCACAGAACAACATCGCCAAATGCCATTGGGTCCGCAAATTGCGGTCCAGCCGCCAAATCGACCCACCCCAACAGCCCCGACCGCGCAACCGCTTTGTCCATATCAATCCGCCAGCAATGGGGAACGGCAGGGTCAATGTCGCTGTCCCGGCACGTTCCCGGATAATGGGGGCCATCCGGACCATGCGGCACTGGCTTATGTTTCAGCGCATGGGCAATATCGCTTCGTGTACAGACGCAGCGGTATAGCAGCCCGTCCGCGATCAACCGATCCCGCGCCGCTTCATATCGAGCAATGTTCTGCGATTGAAATTGCACAGCACCGTCATGATGAAGCCCAAGCCAGTCCATATCCGACATGATCGCCGCAACATGCTCCGCACGGCTTCGTGTTCCGTCAATATCTTCAATCCGCAGATGGAACTGACCATCCAAAGCCCGCGCAAAATCATGCGCGCATAATGCCGAAAAGGCATGCCCCAGATGCAGTCGTCCATTGGGACTCGGCGCGAACCGCGTCACCACTGCGCCATCACATTGCGGCAACGCAGGCAGATATTGCTTCAAAAAGTCGTCCACGCGCAAAAAACATATCCCCAATAAAATACCATATCCGGTGCCTTTGCCCTCTTGACGTCACCATATGTGCAAATAGGTTGATGACTGTCAGATTGCTGTAACGTTGATACGCTTAAAGCATGTATGACATAAAGGGAGTAGGGTTCGACTTATGTTGCATACCGGAACTTTCGAAGCAGCGGGCCGCGCAAGGCACCCGGAAAACTGCCCGGCATTGGTACTCAACGCCGATTACACGCCGTTGAGCTATTATCCATTGAGCTTATGGCCATGGCAAGCCGCCATTAAGGCGGTGTTCCTCGACAAGGTCGACATCGTTTCCAACTATGATCGGCATGTCCATAGCCCAAGGCTGGATATGAAAATCCCGTCGGTTATCGCGCTGCGCCAATATGTGAAGCCATCGGAATATCCGGCATTCACCCGCTTCAACCTATTCCTGCGTGACAAGTTCGAATGCCAATATTGCGGATCGGGCGACAATCTTACTTTTGACCATATCGTTCCGCGCCGTTTGGGCGGCATCACCAGCTGGGAAAATGTCACCACGGCATGCCTACACTGCAACCTGAAAAAAGGCGGCCGCACACCAAAGCAAGCGCATATGCAGCTGAACATGGCCGCGATCCGTCCCACCAGTTGGCAATTGCAAGACAGGGGCCGTGCGTTCCCGCCGAACCATCTGCACGAAACATGGCACGACTGGTTGTATTGGGATATTGAACTGCAGGGTTAAGCTTAATCGGTAACCGTCAACGCAGGCACCGCCCGCGCGGCATCTTCAGGCGTAATTCCCGGCGGCGGGGCGGCCGCGATACGTTCTTCGCCGCGCATGACGCGTCCGGCCCGTTTGATAGCGTCGCGCAGGCGTGGATACACGCCGCAACGGCACAAGTTCGTGATGGCCGCGTCGATTTCTTCATCGGTTGGATTGCTGCTTTTCTTAAGCAACACCGCGCCCGCCATGATGATACCCGGAATGCAAAAGCCGCATTGCGGCACGTTGCTGGCGACAAACGCCTGTTGCAGCGGATGGCTACGGTCACGGCTGAGGCCTTCGATCGTCGTGACGAAACGTCCTTCGGCTTCGGCAATAGTGACCAGACAAGACCGTATCGCCTCCCCGTCGACTTCCACAATGCACGCGCCGCAATCACCATTGCCGCAACCATATTTGGTTCCAGTCAAGTTCGACGCATCGCGCAAAGCCCACAAAAGAGGCGTTTGTGGATCCATTTTATATTGGACCGGGCGATCATTGACGGTGAATTTGGTCATGCAGCCCCATTATACGCGCGCTGAACGTGTTGCAGCGGAGTTTTAATCCCGCCAGCTTTTATCGATCTGGTCAACCTTGCGTACCATTGCGTCAAATTCAACGCGGCCCGAACCGCCTGGGGGTGATGCCATATACAGGTCACGCTGGTGCACCGCGATGACTTCAGGCGGCACCGTGATTGGTTTGCCCATTTGCATTGTTGCAATCTGTTGCTCGCATGCCCGCTGCAGCGCCCAATATTTGATGAACGCATCCGTCAATGTCTTGCCCATCACGACAGGACCGTGATTTTTCAGCATCAATATCCGTTTTTCGCCCAGATTTTGGACCAATCGCGTACCTTCTTCTTCACGCACGGTGACGCCTTCGAAATCATGATAAGCCAGCTGGCCCATGAAGTTGCAGGCGTAGAAATTGACTGGCTGCAATCCGCCCTCAAGGCTGCACACGGCAACCGTGGCGGTTGTGTGGGTATGGATGATGGCATGGGCATCGGGCAAAGTGCGATGGAACAGGCTATGCTGGACAAAGCCCGCCTTATTGACATGCCATGGGTTGTCGACATCGATCTTGTTGCCATCAATGTCGATCTTGATCAGGCTCGACGCGGTAATTTCACCGAAGTGCATGCCATAAGGATTGATCAGAAACGCGCCGTCTTCGTCGGGCACCTTCACCGTAATGTGGTTAAACACCAGTTCGTCCCAACCGAACATCGAAAATATCCGATAGCAGGCAGCAAGCTCCTGACGCGCGGTCCATTCGGCTTCGCTATATTTGCTGTTCGACTTCAATTGGGTTGCCATGCGCACTCTCCTGCTCATTCGTTGCGTTGCTTTATGAAACGAACATTGCACGAGGGCAAGGGGTTGGGCGCAGCAAAAAGGCCGACAGATTTCTCCATCTTCGTGCTTAAAAGCGCCATTTTCGCTTGATATTTAAGGGCGACCTAGTTAGGGGCCACCTCAACACGCCGCCTGTGAACGCGGCGATTTTCGTTTTTAGCCTTTCAAAGTGGCCGTTTTAAGCCATTTTGCCGATTCGATCCGGAGTTGAGTTTTTTATGCAGATCATGGTTCGCGACAATAATGTTGATCAAGCCCTACGCGCGCTTAAGAAGAAGCTGCAGCGTGAAGGCGTGTATCGCGAAATGAAGCTGCGTCGTCACTTCGAA
>NZ_JBIICH010000102.1:0-7307 GCF_044239005.1 Sphingorhabdus sp.
CTCACCAAGGGTGAAATGATCAGCGAAGATCTGGGCATCAAGCTGGAAACCGTCACTTTGGGCATGCTCGGCCAAGCCAAGCGCGTCAGCATCGACAAGGACAACACCATCATCGTCGACGGTGCTGGCGAAACCGATGCGATCAAGGGCCGCGTAGAAGCGATCCGTGCGCAGATCGAAAACACAACCAGCGATTATGACCGTGAAAAGCTGCAAGAGCGTTTGGCGAAACTCGCCGGCGGTGTTGCCGTGATCAAGGTCGGTGGTTCGACCGAAGTTGAAGTGAAAGAGCGCAAGGACCGCGTTGATGACGCGCTGCACGCAACCCGCGCAGCCGTTGAAGAAGGCATCGTCCCAGGCGGCGGTACTGCACTTCTGTACGGTACAAAGGCTCTCGAAGGCCTCAAGGGCGTCAACGACGACCAGACACGTGGTATCGACATCATCCGCAAGGCGATTGTTGCTCCATTGCGTCAGATCGCAGCCAACGCCGGATATGACGGTGCCGTTGTCTCGGGCAACCTGCTTCGTGAAAACGACGAAACCATGGGCTTCAACGCATCGACCGACGTTTACGAAAACCTCGTAACTGCGGGCGTTATCGACCCAACCAAGGTTGTCCGTACAGCGTTGCAAGACGCGGCATCGGTTGCTGGTCTGTTGATCACCACCGAAGCTGCCATCTCCGACGCGCCAGAAGATAAGGCTGCTGGCGCCGGCGGCATGCCAGGCGGCATGGGCGGAATGGGCGGCATGGGCGGTATGGACTTCTAATAGTCCAACGCTTTATGAAGCACAGATAATGGGCCGGAGGGGAAACCTTCCGGCCTTTTTTGTTATGTGGTTACTTTTTGCCGCGGCGTTGTTCGGCGATGCGTTCGGCGGTGAGGAGCAACGCTTCTAGGTCAGCCAAGTCGATGTCGAAGGTCTCATGGGTTTCCTGAACCGCTTGATCGATATCGGCGCGCAAGAGGCCCACGGGCAGGGCAGGTGTGGCCGCCGCGCGATGCGGATAGCTGTGGCCGCTGAAACGGTGGAATAACCAGCCTGCCGCAAGCAATGCCGCGGAATTGGCGGCGACGATCGACAGGGGATATATATAGCCCGCATCGACAATGGCTTGGCCGCCCAAAATGGTCGTGATGGCGACAGCGCCGCTGGGCGGATGAACGCAGCGCAGCAACGACATCAATAATATCGACGCGGCCACGGCAATGGCGATCGCGGCAAAGGTAACGGGTACCATATGCAGCACGGTCACGCCGACCAAAGCGGAAATCACATTGCCGCCAAAAACGGGCCATGGCTGTGCCAATGGGCTGGAGGGCACCACGAAAACCAGCACCGCCGATGCGCCAATGGGGGCAATCAGGAACGGCAAAGCAGGGAACATGTCCTGAACACCAAGCCCCGCCAGCGCCGCGACAAGGACACCAAGGCCAGCACCGGCACATGCGATCAACCGGTCATGCAAGCTTGCGCCGGCAAGTTTCGGTACAAAAAGGCGCCACCGGCTGGATGTTTCTCCGGTTGCCATGCGCTTATGCGCTCATATGCTGCAGCATCTCGCCCATTTTCTGGTGGAGCATATTCATTGCCTTCAACGGGCGAACCATGACCTTGAAATGGGTGATGAGGCCATCATCATCGCAGGTGATCATGTCGATGCCATTGATGGCGATACCGTCGATCACGGTTTGGAATTCCAGAATGGCGCTGTTTTCGCGGTGCCATTCACCGACATAGGCAAATTCGGCATTGCCCAGCGTATGCCCTGCGGCGGCGAGATATTTGGCGGTGATGGCCTTGCCCATTTGCGGTGAGTGGACAACCGGGCTTTCAAACACGCAATCGTCGTGCAGGACGGCGGATATCGCATCAACATCGCGTGACAGGGCAACTGTGTGCCAGATTTCGGCGGGGTTATGGGGCATGTCGTGTTCTCCTATACCGTAAGTGCTGAGCCTGTCGAAGCACGCCTGTCGGGGGTAGCGCTACACCCGATAAGCGCCCTTCGACGGACGCAGCCGCTTTGCGGCTGCTGCTCAGGGCTACGGTGGTTGTTAATATCCCAGATCGAGGTTTACCATTGGCTCAAGCGGTGCGCCTTGGCGGTAGCGCTCCAGATTTTCGAAGAAGCGCGTGGCAGAACGCACGAACATTTTGTCCTGCGCGCGGCCCGACAAGTGCATGGTGACATGCGCGTTGTCGAGGCTCCACAAAGGGTGATCGGCGGGCAAGGGTTCGGGTGTCGTCACATCAAGGAAGGCATTGGCGATGTCCTTGTCCTGTAACGCGCTGACCAACGCGTCCTGATCAATGACGGAACCGCGCGCGATGTTGATGAGCGTTGCGCTATTTTTCATCGCGGCAAGTTCGTCTGCGCCAATCATGCCGTCGGTTTCTGCGGTCGCGGGAACGGCAAGGATGACCCAATCAAAATCGCCCAATTGCGCACGCCATTGATCGGGCGTCAGCGTGTTTGGGCCTGCCGAGCGGCGCACAATGGTGACATCGACGCCAAAGGGCTTCAGCCGCTCTTCAATCAGCTTTCCAATCGCGCCATAGCCAAGCAGCAAAGCCTTGGAACCGAACAGTTCAACCTTGCCAGGCGAATCGAGCAGCCATTCGCGGCGTTCCTGCGCGCGGACAACTTCGCGATAGTTCTTCGCGACGGTCAGCATGCCCATGACGACATATTCGGCGATGGTAATCGCGTTGATGCCTGCGCCATTGGTGACAACGCAGCCCTGCGCCTTCAACTGCGCCAGCGGCATGCCGTCGACACCGGCATAGATGCTGTTCAGCCATTTCATGTTGGTGGCGGCATTGATGACCGTGGCCATATCGCCCTTGTCATACATGTCGAACCAGCCGATCTCGGCCTGCGGTGCGAGGGCGAGTGCCTCTTCCTTGGACATGAAGAAATGCGGCTCGATCCAATCGGGCAAGCGCGGTTCAATCAGGGGACGCACAAGGCCCGACATCACGAGTTTCGTTTTGGTCATGCGGCAAAAGCCTTCCAAGTTACAAAAATTAAAAACGGGATGCCGACAAGATCGGTCATCGCAATGGTTTTCAGCGCGGGCGGTGAGCCTGCAGACCAATAGAGAACCAAGAATGACAACATGCTGACGCCGACGCCAACGCTGGCAATGCGGCGGCTCGCAGGGTCAAAAGCAGCCCAGACAGCAAGCAGAAAGATAACGAGGAACAGCGCAGCGCGATGATGCAGCAACAGAAACAAGGGGTTATCGCTAGCGACGCGGTAAAGCTGCCCAATCATCGCTGGACGGAATAGCGCCAGCGCGGGCAACGCGTGGATAGCCGCAAGGATGAGCCAAGCAAATTTGAGCATCATATATCCAACTTCCAATCCCAGCCCAGCGGGTCGCCGTCCATGACTTCAACGCCTTTGGCGATGAGGTCGTCGCGGATGGCGTCGGATTTGGCGAAGTCTTTTTCGGCGCGCGCGTCTTTGCGGGCGGCGAGGGCGGTTTCGATTTCGGCTTCGGTGATGACGGCGGCTTTGGGGCGGATGCGTAGGTCGGTGCGGTTTAGACTTTGAAGGTTCAGACCCAGAACTGCGTCCATCTCGCCAATCGCGGCAAGATGCTGTGCAGCGTCGACCTTCTTCAAGCCGATGAGCGTTTCTAGCGATGTTATTGCGATAGCGGTGTTGAGGTCATCTGAAACAGCCGCCGCAAAATCGTTAAGCGCCGCCGAAATCGCCGGAGCAACGTCACCCTGAACGTGTTTCAGGGTCTTACTTTCCGACGTCGCTAAGTAAGATGCTGAAACGAGTTCAGCATGACGGGCCTTGAGGTTTGAGGCAGCCATCACCATCCGCTTCAACCGCACAAACGCAGCCTGCAAACCCTCCCAGCTAAACTCCAGCTCACTGCGGTAATGCGCTTGCAGGCACATCAGGCGGTAGGCGAGGGGGTGGAAGCCTTTGTCGATCAGCAATTGTACGCGCAGGAACTCGCCAGATGATTTGCTCATCTTGCCACTGCGTTCGATAAGGAAATTGTTGTGCATCCAAAATTGTGCGCCGCTGTGGTCACCGCCGCAGCGCGCCTGATTTTGCGCGATTTCATTGGGGTGGTGGATTTCGCGGTGGTCGATGCCGCCGGTGTGGATGTCAAACGGCAGGCCAAGCAGCGCCTCTGACATGACCGAGCATTCCAGATGCCAACCCGGCGCGCCTTTGCCCCATGGGCTGTCCCATTCCATCTGCCGTGTTTCGCCCGCGGGCGTCTTGCGCCAAATGGCAAAGTCGGCGGCGTGGCGTTTGCCTTCGACCTCTTCGATGCGGCCCTCTCCGTCCTCGGTCTTGGCACGGGCCAATGCGCCATAATTGGCAACGGTCGAGGTGTCGAAATACAGGCCCGATTCCAGTTCGTAGCAATGCTTGTCGGCAATGCTGGTCGCATAGGCGATCATCGCGGGCACATATTCGGTCGCAATCGACCAATGCGCGGGCTGACGGATGTTCAGCGCCTTAATGTCGTCCCAATACGCTTGCGTATAATGCTTTGCGATGTCCCAAATGGACTGCGCTTTTTCCGCCGCCATCTTCTCCATCTTATCTTCGCCGGCATCGGCGTCGTCGGTCAGATGGCCGACATCGGTGATGTTGATGACATGGGTGAGCTTATAGCCCTTATATGACAGCACCCGGCCAAGCGTGTCGGCAAAAACATATGCGCGCATGTTGCCGATGTGCGGGTAATTATACACCGTCGGGCCGCAGGTATAGACGCGCGCCTCGCCAGCGTGGACGGGTGTGAAGGTTTCCAGTTGCCGGGTCAGGCTGTTGAAGAGTTTAAGCTCGGACATGGATTGGCGATGCTGGAAATGGGTGCGTAGGTCAACCCACCTCCAATCTCTCAAAGTCACCCTGAACTTGTTTCAGGGTCTTACTTTGTCCACCGCGGTCAAAAAAGTAAGATGCTGAAACAAGTTCAGGGTGACGGTAATTAAAGTTTAAAAGGGCCGAATATCGGCGTGTATCCCAATTCGCCTACATATGGTCGAGATTACACCCGCGCTCCAACAATATCGGGCGGAGCGCGCGATATGCCGCGGGGGTCTTGTTCAGCGGGATCGTGGGATAAAGATGATGGACGATGTGATATTGCATGCCCGATGACCAGATATTGCCCATGCGGCTTTTGAAGGCTCTGGTGTCCTTATAGCGTCCTTTTTCGGCGCCGGGATGATGCGGAGCCCAGCTGAGGTAGAATGAAATATAGGTCAACGCCAAATGCCGCGGCAGCCACCACAGCAACGCGGCCTCTATCGCATAGCCGCTCAATGCCAAAGCGGCGAGAATGCCGAAGAACAATGTTTTGCTGATAATCGCGTCCGTCAAAGCGGACTTCGCGGCTGGACTGTCCCACTGCTGCAACAACTGGCCATAGCGGTTAAAGCCCCCTTCGGCGCGGGGTTGGCGGTTGACGATGGTTTTCCATATTGCGTGCAACGGGCCGTTTGCGTGGGTCGAATAATCGGGGTCCAACAGCGGATCATTGGCGTGCTTATGATGCGCCATATGCGTGATGCGCGCTGTACGCAGCGGAAGCGTTAACGGAATGAGCGACCAGTGTCCGACAAGCTCGTTAAACCATTCCAGTTTTGATCCCTTGGGCGCGATGATATAATGTTGGGCATCATGCGACGGCAGGTAGCTTGCCGTGATATTGATCGTCGCGATGATGAAGCCAAGCCACAACGGCATAATGCCGGTAAAGACCAACGGCCATAATGCGATCCAAATGGCGGTGTTCGTGATGCCCCAAAACACCATGAGCCACGGAATGCCGCCCATAAACTGTTCGGCAATTGCCTTTTCCCGCGCGCGCAGGCTTTGACTAATCATACCCATTTGCCCCGATATGTCGCGATCAAGCCCAGCACCGTTCCGATAATCAGGCCGAATTGGAGTGGCGACAACGCAAAGGGTGCGTTCACATCCAGCCGGACCATCACTTGCGCAACCAAAGGCGCAAGGAAGGCGAGGCCAAAGAACAACGGCCCGAAAAAGAAGAGGGATTTTACTACTGACATTGGTGTCGACGATGCTGGAAATGCGCGATTAGGTCAAGGCAGCTTGCGCGATCGAAACTCCCGCCTCCAACCGTCACCCTGAACTTGTTTCAGGGTCTTAATTTTTGCCTTTTCCGCCGCGAAGTAAGACCCTGAAACAAGTTCAGGGTGACAGAAATTAAAGTTTAAAAGGGCCGAATGTCAGTGTTGCGCTACAGTCGAGATGCGCCCTTCGACGGCCGCAGGCGCTGCCTGCTGCTCAGGGCTACGGTAATGTTCAAAACCCGTCCCCACGGATCGCTTGCCCACGCCGCGGCGTAGCTGTGTGAAAGGCAAGCCTATTCCTCGTCAAACAACCCGGCGAGTTGTTCGATCATCGTGCCGCCCAATTGTTCAACGTCCATGATAGTGACGGCGCGTTTGTAATAACGGGTGACATCATGGCCGATGCCGATCGCGACCAATTGCACGGGCGAGCGCGTTTCGATCATTTCGATAACTTTGCGCAAATGCTGTTCCAGATAGCCGCCATGGTTGACCGACAAGGTGCTGTCATCGACGGGCGCGCCGTCGGAAATGACCATCAATATGCGGCGGTCTTCGGCGCGGGCGATCAGGCGGTTGTGCGCCCAAAGCAGGGCTTCGCCGTCGATATTCTCTTTCAGCAAACCTTCGCGCATCATCAGGCCAAGGTTGCGCTTGGCATGACGCCATGGCTCATCGGCTTTTTTGTAGACGATGTGGCGCAAGTCGTTGAGGCGGCCGGGCATGGGTTGCCGTCCAGCAGCGAGCCAATCTTCACGCGCTTGGCCGCCTTTCCACGCACGGGTGGTGAAGCCCAAAATTTCGGTTTTGACGCCGCAACGTTCCAGCGTGCGTGCCAATATGTCGGCGCTGATCGCGGCGATGCTGATCGGCCGTCCGCGCATCGATCCGCTGTTGTCGATAAGCAAGGTCACCACGGTGTCGCGGAAATCGGTTTCGCGTTCGACCTTGTACGACAGCGAGCTGCCCGGCGAGACAACGATGCGCGCAAGCCGCGCTGCGTCAATCATGCCTTCTTCCTGATCGAAATCCCAACTGCGGTTTTGCTGCGCCATCAGGCGGCGTTGCAGACGGTTGGCGAGTTTTGTCACCACCGATTGCAGGTTGGACAATTGCTGGTCGAGATAGGCGCGCAGCCGGTTCAGCTCTTCTTCGTCGGCAAGCTCGGTCGCGGTGATGGTCTCGTCATATTTGGTCGACCAGATTTTATA
>NZ_JBIICH010000103.1:0-7208 GCF_044239005.1 Sphingorhabdus sp.
GTTCGGCAAAACACCCGTCTCCACCGCGCGTGCATCAAGCGTTGCGCCAGCGTCCGACCCAAGGGTCGATGTGAGCGCGCCATCACCGCACCCGGCCAACAGCGCGCATGAAGCGAAGATTGGAAATGCCGTGCGCCTCACACTGGCTCCAATCCATCCTTGTTTATCCTGCGATAAAAGCAGCTGCGCGCGCCGGTATGACAGGTCGGGCCTTGTGGCTTTGCGATTATCCAAATGGCGTCCTGATCACAGTCAATGCGCATATCGACAATGTGCAGGACATTGCCGCTGCTTTCGCCCTTTTGCCAAAGCCGCTGACGGCTGCGCGAATAAAACACCGCAGTGCGGCTCTCTATGCTTTTGGCGAGTGCCTCCGCGTTCATATGCGCCACCATCAATACGGCACCGTCCGCCGCATCGGTGACCACAGCGGTCAACAATCCGTTGGCGTCAAATTTGGGTGTGAGGGCAAGCCCTGTCTCAATCTCGTCGGTCATTTCCAAGGCCTAACGCAAGGGCAAGTGGCCCGCCAACATTTTCTTTGTTACATTGCTACGACAAGGGGGAGACAATCGATGATGCGTTGCCTATACGCCAGCCAGCGACGCGCAGCGGGATTCGAATTATGCTGACCACCGACCCATTTGATGACGACAAACTACGCGAGGAGTGCGGGATTTTTGGTGTCTATGACGCCGAAGGTGCTTCAGCGATGGTTGCGCTTGGCCTACATGCGCTTCAGCATCGCGGCCAGGAAGCCGCCGGCATCACAAGTTACGACAACCATGAATTTCACACACACCGTGCCATGGGTCATGTTGCGGGCAATTTCGACCGTGATGAAATCATCAACGGCCTTGTCGGGCGCAGTGCCATTGGCCACGTCCGCTATTCAACGACGGGCGAAACATCGCTGCGCAATGTGCAGCCATTATATGCTGACCTTGCCACCGGCGGATTTGCGGTCGCGCATAACGGCAATATTTCAAACGCGGTTGCATTGCGCCGTGACCTTGTCCGCCGCGGTTCGATATTCCAGTCATCATCGGACACCGAAGTCATCATTCATTTGGTGGCGACGTCAGGTTACCGCACGTTGCTGGACCGCCTGATTGACGCGCTGAAACGCGTTGAAGGCGCCTATTCGCTTATATGCCTAACAACCGAAGGCATGATCGCATGCCGCGATCCGTTGGGCATTCGTCCATTGGTCATGGGCAAGCTTGGCGATACAATAATCTTCGCATCGGAAACCGTTGCGCTCGATATTGTTGGCGCAGAATTCATCCGTTCGGTTGAACCGGGCGAATTGGTTGTGGTGCACGGTAGCGAAATTCATTCGCACAAGCCGTTCATCCCCGTTTCGCAACGCCCCTGCATTTTCGAGCATGTGTATTTCTCACGACCCGATTCCATTGTGGAAGGCATCAGCGTCTATTCGGTTCGCAAGGCCATTGGCGCGGAACTCGCGCGCGAAAATGGCGTCGATGTTGATTATGTCATTCCCGTACCCGACAGCGGCACCCCTGCAGCCATTGGCTATGCCGAGGCGGCCAAAATTCCGTTCGAGCTGGGTATCATCCGGTCACATTATGTTGGCCGTACCTTCATTCAGCCGGGCGATGGCGTTCGCCATTTGGGCGTAAAGCTGAAGCATAATGCGAACCGCAATCTGGTTGCGGGCAAAAAGATCGTTCTTATCGACGACTCGATCGTGCGTGGTACGACCTCGCTCAAGATCGTTCAGATGATGCGCGAAGCGGGCGCGGCCGAAGTGCATATGCGTATTGCAAGCCCGCCAACGATGAACAGCTGCTTTTACGGCGTCGATACGCCGGAACGCTCCAAATTGCTCGCGAGCCGTATGGACGTGGAAGAAATGCGGCAGTTTATTCAGGCCGACAGCCTCGCGTTTCTGTCTATCGATGGGCTGTACCGCGCGTTGGGCGAAGATTCGCGCAACAAAAACCAACCGCAATATTGCGATGCGTGTTTTACCGGCGACTATCCCACCACCCTCACCGACCATGATGAGCATGAATCGGGTGACCTCATGATGCTGGGTGAACGGAAGTCTGCATAAATCATGACGAAGCTATTTGAAGGCAAAGTGGCGCTGGTTACGGGCGCAAGCCGCGGGATTGGAGCGGCAACCGCAAAAGCACTCGCGGCGCAAGGTGCACATGTCATCATTACAGCGCGCACCGCCAAAGACTTAGAAGCCGTTGAAGACGCGATATTCAACGCAGGTGGCAATGCGACGATTGCACCATTGGACCTCACGGATGGCGACAGCATTGCACGGCTCGCCACAGCCGTGACCGAACGTTGGGGTAAGCTCGATGTCTTGGTATTGAATGCCGCAATGCTCGGCACGCTCGCGCCGATTCCAGCCATTGATGGCGCAGAATTCGCGCGTTTGTTCACGCTAAACGTAACTGCGCAGCAGGTGCTGATCGCGTCATTCGATGCGTTGTTGCGCAAATCGGATGCGGGTCGCCTCGTCGCGCTGACATCCTCGGTCGGTGCAGCACCACGCGCATTCTGGGGCGCTTATGGCGCATCAAAGGCGGCGCTTGAAACGCTCGTCGCCAGCTATGGCGAGGAAGTGAAGAACCTGTCCGCCGTGCGCACGGCCATTGTGGATCCGGGCCGTACACGCACCCAAATGCGGGCAAAGGCCTATCCGGGCGAAGACCCGGCGACGGTGAAGGAACCATCGGTTGTTGCCGATGCAATCGTCGCGATGCTGACGACTGAGTTTGAGACTGGCCATCGTTTGGTGGTCGCGGGCTAACTTTTTAATATTACCGTAGTCCTGAGCAGCAGTCGCATCGCGACTGCGTCTGTCGAAGGACGCCCATCAGTAAACAGCTATGCTAGGCAGCGAACCGCTCTTCGACTTTTCGCCAGCGCTGCGCGCTGACGGCTCAGGGCTACGGTTTATGATTTGACCACCTCATGCGCCTTTAACGCACGCTCGCGCGCCGCTTTGTGGCCAATGATTTTGCGCGGATAGTTTTTTGGCCGTGCGCCATATTCATCGGGGTCATGAATATACGGCTCTTGCAGGCCAGCAAGCTCTGGCACCCATTCGCGGATGTAACGTGCGGCGTCGAATTTCTCTGACTGCGACAATGGCGCCATGATGCGCACGAACATATTGCTGTCTACGCCCGTCCCCGCAGTCCATTGCCAATTGACGCTGTTGCTGCCGTAATCGGCATCGACCAGCGTATCCCAGAACCATTTCTCGCCCTCGCGCCAGTCAATCAGCAGATGTTTGACCAGAAACGACGCCGCAATCATCCGCACGCGGTTGTGCATCCACCCGGTCGCCCATAATTGCCGCATCCCAGCATCAACGAATGGGTAACCCGTCCGGCCCTTGGTCCATGCCACGAAATCAGCCTTTACCGCTGGATCGGATAGATCGCGCCACGGCAGCCTGTCGAACGCATCGCGGGCATTCTTCGCACCATATTCGGGCATCTGGACGATCACATTCTGTGCATAGTCCCGCCACACCAGTTCTTTCAAAAACACGTCAACCGACCCGCCCGCATGCATGGTCGCGTGCCAGCACGCAGCAGGTGAAATCTCGCCAAAGTGCAGATGCGGTGAAAGGAATGACGAACCCGCAACCGATGGCAAATTGCGCTTCTCGTCATAAAATTTGGCCTTGTTTGCAAAATCCTCAAGCCGATGGCGCGCGCCAGCCTCTCCCGGTGTCCACATATCGGCCATAGCGCCTGACCAATCGGGCTCGGTGGGCAGCAGGGCCCAATCATCAATATTGTCGCTCTCTGGCCATGTCTGGGGCGCAGCGACGCGCGTGGGTGCTGCCAGTGGCACCGAGGGCGGCATATGCTGCCAGAGCGCGCGCATGAACGGCGTGTAGATCTTGTACTGCCCGCCGCTTCCGGTTGTGACGCTGCCTGCGGGCAGCAGATAGTTACCGTCGTGGCAGACAAATGCACAACCCTTGCTTAGTCCGCTTGCGACGGCCTTTTCCGCATTCCGCCACCATGGTTCGTAATGCCGCATGCAATGAATGGCCGACGCGCCGGTCTCTTCAGCGAGTGCGCACAAAACTTCGTCGGATTTTCCGGCGCGTAAAATCAAACGCGAACCCAATGCCCGCAAATCTGCGTCAAACGCCGTCAGGCTATGGTGCAACCACCATCGCGACGCCGCGCCCATCTTGCGATGTTTTGGCGTGTCATCATCAAGGATATAGACGGGGATAACCGGCGCGCCACTTGCCACTGCGGCTGCGATTGCCGCTTGGTCCGCAAGACGCAGGTCACGGCGCAGCCAGACGATTACCGGGGCCGTCATTTGCTTTCAACTACAATGGGAAAGAACATACTAAATCGGTCGCCCACCAGCGGGTCAGAAAAGCGCTGGTCGGAAACCTTCAACGTCCTGTCCGCGCCTTCGCCGACAATCTCGGCCACCGGCATTCGTGACCAGAACAACAGCGGCGTACCGCGGGCAATATGTGTCTCAAAAGCCTTGGCATCTTCACGTCCCATATAATGGGCACGAATGTCGTCATCGATGCGCGCGCCGTGAAACGGGGTGTACGTGCCCTGCCCATAATATCTATCGTCGCGCCAAAGCATCTCACGTTTCCAAAATTGCACTGGAACAGGATTTGCAACAACCAGAGTCGGCACGATCTTATGCTGCTTCTGAACGGCTTGGGCGGCCAATTGCTCCGCCCTGCCCGTGATGAGCCCATTGGCTAAGATATATGCGCAAATGGCGGCAAAACTGACCAATGCCGGTGCGCGCCAGGTTGCGCGCCCCGTACGTTCGCGACGCAGCGAAAACCAAACGCCGCATATCAACGCAGCCCACAGCCAGATATCGATGATGAACAAGGTATCGCCATAAAACCATTGGCTCGAAAATGGTTCAAGCAAACGGATCCCGTAACTGTTGAACCAGTCGAAAAGCGGGTGGCTCAAGCATCCAATATAAGCCAGCGCCAACAACCAGCCTTTATGCACCGGCAACCTTGTCTCTGGCCGCTTTCCGCGTCTTTCTTGCCAGCGATCGAACCACAGCATGATGCCCCACAACATCAGCGGCAGCACCAACATCGCGATTGGGCCATGCGTGAGGCCGCGCCGGATCGCCAAATGCTGCTGCCCGCCCAGCAATGTCGCCACGGCGTCAATATCGGGGATATTCGCAGCAATGATGAGCGTGGGCATGGCAAGGCCAGTCCGACGCTTCAACCCCATCTGCCCGATGAGCGCGCCAACAAGGCTGTGTGTGAGATTATCCATGCGGGTTAGCTGGCGTAGCAAAACCGAAATGGCAATACGGCGTTATCGCCATAAACTATTTTGTTCACGCAGAGGCGCAGAGTTCGCAGAGCAGAAATTTGAAATCTCTGCGGACTCTACGCCTCTGCGTGAAAATCAATTAAGTCTCGGGATGGCCTTCAGCTACGGTCCAAGTTTGTCCCTTTGCCAGCAGCTTGCCGAGATCAGGTGCTTTACCTGCGCTGGCCGACTCGTTCTGCGCGATGACGGCGTCGTTAAAGGTCGGGCGCGGATCGTCGTAGAGGACGCCGAGTGCCATGGGGAATTCGCCGAATGGCATTTCCACAAGCATGTGCGCGAGCGAACGGTTGGTCACATCGTGGACGATAACGCCCGCGCTCTGCCAATCACCATCGACCACATCGACAACCTTGAGCGTCAGGCCAACATTGTCGAGGGCAATGCCTTTGGTCCCGCCGGACTTTTCGCTGCCGAACAACATCGGCTCACCATTGCGCAGCCAGAGTTGATGGCCGTCGGCTCCCTTTGGCGCAGCGAAGTCTTCAAACACGTCCTTGTTATACACAATGCAGTTCTGGAAGATTTCGATGAACGCCGCGCCGCGATGGGCGTGCGCCGCCTTCAGCACGTCAGGCAGATTCTTTGAAACGTCAAAGCCGCGCGCAACAAACCGCGCGCCTGAACCCAGCGCAAAGGCGCATGGCGTGGCTGGACGGTCAACCGAGCCATAAGGCGTCGATGGGCTGTTGGTGCCAACGCGCGATGTTGGCGAATATTGGCCCTTGGTCAGGCCGTAAATCTCATTGTTGAACAGCATGATCTGGCAATCCAGATTGCGGCGCAGCAAATGCATCGTGTGGTTGCCGCCGATCGACAGCGCATCACCATCGCCCGTGATAATCCACACATCAAGATCGGGATTGGCGAGCTTTACACCCGTCGCAACCGCAGGCGCGCGGCCGTGGATGGTGTGGAAACCATAGGTTTCCATATAATATGGGAAGCGCGAAGAACAGCCGATGCCGCTGATGAACACGGTGTTTTCGGGCGTGCCACCGATTTCAGGCATGGTGCGCTGCACCGCCTTCAAAATCGCATAGTCACCGCAGCCGGGGCACCAGCGAACTTCTTGGTCGGTTTCCCAATCCTTGGGCGTTGTCGCTTTAACGGGGGTCATATCGTTCATTATAAAGCACTCCCAATCGCGGCTTCAATTTCGGCGATAGTAAATGGCTGGCCGGACACTTTGTTCACGGGCTGCGCATCCACAAGGAACTGGTCACGCAATATCGTCTTCAACTGGCCCGTGTTCATTTCAGGGACGATGATCTTGTCAAAGCTCTTCAACAACTCGGCCATGTTTTTGGGCATGGGCCAGATATGGCGAATGTGGACATGCGCGACATCAACACCTTCGGCGCGCTTGCGGCGCACGGCTTGCTTGATGGGTCCATAGGTTGAACCCCAGCCAACGACAGCAAGTTTCGCGCCTGCTGCGCCCTGCTCGACGATCTGGTCGGGGATACTGTCGGCGACATTATTTACCTTGGCCGAACGGATGTCAGTCATCGCTTGGTGGTTGGCAGGTGCATAGTTGATGTGGCCGGTATCGACTTCTTTTTCGATACCACCAATGCGGTGCAGCAATCCGGGCGTGCCGGGCTTCACCCATGGGCGCTTCAATTTATGGTCGCGCGAATAGGGCTTGAAGCCATCTTCAGGCACGCTTTCGAGGAACTCGACCGGGAATGGCGTATACTCTTCAAGATCGGGCACGAGCCATGGTTCAGCCGCGTTGGCGATATAGCCATCGGTAAGCAGCATGACGGGCGTCATATACTCGACCGCAATCCGCACCGCTTCCACCGCGCAGTCAAAGCAATCAACCGGCGAGCGCGCTGCAATCAC
>NZ_JBIICH010000104.1:0-7171 GCF_044239005.1 Sphingorhabdus sp.
GCAGTTCGCGCGGGCTTGCAAGCAATGGGTCGACATCAATCAATATGAAGTCGGCATAATGCCCCGGGGTTAACGAACCAAATTTGCCTTCGGCAAAGGCCGCGTAAGCAGCGCCGGTGGTAAAGCCAGCAAGCGCCTGTTCGCGCGACACGCGGTCTTCGGGCCGCCAGCCGCCAAAGGGTTGGCCAGCCGCATCTTCACGCGTCATGGCCGCTGCCAATCCGGCGAAGGGATCGGCGGACTCAACGGGTACGTCCGAACCGAACGCCAGCTTGCCGCCAGCGCGCGCGATGGACTGCCACGCATAAGCGCCTTTCAAACGCTCTTGGCCAAGCCGCGCCTCGGCCATCAACCGGTCTGATGTCTGGTGCACCGGCTGCATCGACGAAATGATGCCATGTTTGCCAAGCTTTTGCAGATCAGCGGGGTCGACAATTTGGACATGTTCAATCCGCCAGCGCATATCGCCTGTATATGTTCCAGACAGTTCCTCGATCGCGCTAATAACTTCGGCATTCGCCGCATCGCCAATCGCGTGCACGGCGGTCTGAAACCCGTCCATCGACGCCCGCACCATCAGGTTGCGGATTTCGGCGCTGGCCAGAAACTGAAGGCCAGTCTGCCCAGGCGCGTCAGAATAAGGTTTCTTCAGCCAAGCACCCCGGCTGCCCAAGGCGCCATCAAGATACAGCTTCACACCGCCCAGCCGCAATTTGTCGTTGTACAACCAAGGGCTTGGCGCAGGGCCCGCAATGGCGACCATATTGTCGATGCCACCGGCATAGGCAAATATCCGGACGGTCAGCCATCCCGCATCGCCTGCACGGCGATAGCTTTGCCAATCGTCGATCGACGTGCCCATGTCGGCAATCGATGTGATGCCCAGACTGTGCAGTTTCTTTTGTGCCTCGCCCAAGGCGACATCGCGTTCCGACGGTTTGGGTGCGGGCACGAATTTGCCCACCAGATCGGCGGCGGAATCGACAAAGATACCGCTGGGTTTTCCGCCAGCCAGCTCGATACGCCCGCCCGGCGGTGATTTGGATGCAGCGGTGACGCCTGCAATTTCCATCGCTTTGCTGTTGGCCCATCCGGCGTGCCCGTCGACGCGCTCCAGCCATACAGGCCGATCGCCAACGGCTGCGTCTAAATCTTGCGCGGTTGGGAAACGGCCAAGGCCCCATTTTTCCTGATTCCAACCCCGACCGATAATCCAGCGGCGTTCGGGATATTTCGCGGCATAGGCCTTTATCGCGGCTTGCGCTTCGGCCAGGCTATTGGTTTCCGACAAATCGAGCGTCAGCAATTGAAAGCCAAGCCCCATCACATGGCCATGCGCATCAATCAGTCCGGGCAACAAGGTTGCGCCGCGCCCATCGAGGCGGAAATCGAGTTGCTTGGGAAGCCTGTCTTTCTTGGTCAGCAGCTCCGTGACCTTGCCATCTTTGCCCACCAGCATCGCGTTGAACCGGATGACCTTGCCGTCCTGATCAAGCGTGATGCCGTTGACATTCTCGACCAGTCCGTCGGCAAATGCGGGTGTGGCAAGCGCGAGAAAGGCGAACGCAAAAAACCTTTTCATCCCTTGGGCAGCCTTTTCACAATCGCACTGGTGTCAAGACGGCCGCCGCCCATATGTTGCACATCAGCGTAAAATTGATCGATGATCGCGGTAATTGGCAAGGTTGCGCCAACGGCACGCGCCTCTTCGAAAGCGAGACCCAAGTCCTTGCGCATCCAGTCAACGGCAAAGCCAAAGTCGAACTTGTCCTCGGCCATTGTGGCCCAGCGATTGTCCATTTGCCAGCTTTGCGCTGCGCCGCCCGATATGGCTTCGTAGACTTTTTCAACGTCAAGCTCCGCCGATTGCGCGAAACGCATCGCTTCGGACAGGGACTGGATGATACCGGCAAAGGCGATTTGGTTGCACATTTTGGTGATCTGACCCGTGCCGGGGCCGCCCACATGGACAACGCGCTTGGCATAAGGCGCCATGATCGGGCGCGCGGCCTCAACAGCCGCTTCGCTGCCGCCGCACATAATTGACAAGGTTCCGTTTTCCGCGCCGGCCTGTCCGCCGGTCACGGGCGCATCGACGACCAACAGGCCGCGTGACTTGGCCTCTACGCCAAGCTGACGGGCTATCCGTGCGGAGACCGTTGTATGATCAATGTACAGGCTGCCCTTCGCCATCGCGGCAAATGCACCATCGCGGCCAAGCGTAACGCCCGCAAGGTCATCGTCCGTGCCGACGCAGCTGATGACGACCTCTGCATCCTTGGCGGCATCCGCTGGCGACAGCGCAAGCGTTCCGCCATAGGTCGCAACCCAGTTCTCGGCCTTGGCCCGCGAACGGTTATACACCGTCAGATCATGCCCTGCCTGTTTAAGATGCCGTGCCATTGGGCCGCCCATGACGCCCAGTCCGATAAAAGCTATTCTAGTCATAGGTAGGTCTTAATGTTTGTTTTCACTTAACGCCAGATGCGTTAGGGGCGCTTTCTATGTCTGACCAACTGACCCTTGAACATGTCCGCGCGGCCCATGCCCGGATCCGTGACTCCATCGTGGCGACGCAAACGCTGCACAGCCAGACTTTGTCCAAGCTGACCGGTGCAAATATTTATCTGAAGTTCGAAAACCATCAGTTCACAGCAGCCTACAAGGAACGCGGTGCGCTGAACGCGATCCTGCTGCTCACCGAAGAACAGCGTAGCAAAGGCGTTATCGCGGCATCGGCGGGGAACCACGCGCAAGGTTTGAGCTATCATGGCACGCGTCTGGGCATTCCTGTGACCATCGTCATGCCCGTACCGACCCCGACGGTGAAGGTGATGCAGACCGAAAGCGTTGGCGGCAAGGTCGTGCTGCATGGCGAGACTTTTGATGATGCCTACAAACATGCCCGCTTGCTTGAGGCGGAACAGGGCCTGACATTCGTTCATCCTTTCGATGACCCTGATGTTGCCGCAGGGCAGGGGACAGTCGCGCTTGAAATGCTCGAGAGCATTCCATCGCTGGATATGCTTGTCGTGCCCATTGGTGGAGGCGGCTTGCTGTCGGGCATGGGCACGGCGGCGCGCGCATTGAAGCCGGACATTGGCCTGATTGGTGTGCAGGCGGAACTATATCCGTCGATGTACGCGCTGCTCAATGATATGCAGATGCCATGCGAAGGTGACACGCTGGCGGAAGGCATTGCGGTTAAAATCCCCGGATCGTTCACCAGCGAAGTCATTCGCGGGCTTGTCGACGAAATCGTCTTGGTTAGCGAGGCGGATCTTGAAACCGCCGTCAGCTTGCTGCTGCAGATTGAAAAAACCGTGGTCGAAGGTGCTGGCGCGGCGGGTCTTGCCGCCGTCATGGCCCATCCGGAGAAATTCAAGGGCAAGAATGTCGGGATCGTATTGTGTGGCGGTAATATCGACACGCGCCTGCTGGCGAACGTCCTGCTGCGTGACCTTGCGCGGTCCGGACGCCTTGCGCGCTTGCGCCTGACGCTTCAGGACCGCCCCGGCGCGTTGTTCAAAGTCATGCGTTTGTTCAACGAACATAACGTCAACATCATCGAAATTTATCACCAGCGTATTTTTACGACGCTACCCGCCAAGGGCTTGATTACCGACATCGAATGCGAAGCGCGCGATGCGGAGCAATTGCAGGGTCTTGTCGATGGTCTGGACGCCGCAGGTTACAAGGTCGAGCGGGTCGAGCTCAACAAATAGTCCGGAACGACAGAATCATGGTTAATTCGCTTTTCAGCGGCTGGGGACCTGTGCATAAAAGGTAAAGAACGTCTTAACAGCCCCAGCACAAGAGCGGAGAGAATATGAGCGCACCAGTCCGTTTTCCCCGGTTTTTTGTGACCACCCCGGGGCCTTGTCCATATTTGCCCGGCAAGACCGAGCGCAAGGTTTTTACGGAGCTGAACGGCAACCACGCGGACGAACTGAACGAAGCGCTGGGCCGCATCGGGTTTCGCCGCAGCCAGAATGTTGCATACCGGCCAAGCTGCCTTGATTGTAAGGCCTGTGTGTCGGTTCGCGTGCGCACCGATGAATTCCGGCCCAACGCCACGCAGCGCAAAATATTGCGGCGCAATGCCGATCTGGTGGTCAGCGCCTGCCGCCCATGGTCGACATCGGAACAATATGATCTGCTCCGCCGCTATCTGGCGGCCCGCCATCCCGAAGGCGGCATGGCGAATATGGATGATATGGATTATGCCGACATGGTCGAACAATCGCCGGTTCAAAGCCATGTGGTGGAATATCGCACGCCTACAACTTTTGGTCGGCTGGGCGAATTGGTGGGCGCGTGCCTGACCGATCAGCAAAGCGACGGCGTGTCGATGATCTACAGCTTTTACAATCCCGACATCGAAGATCGCGGCGGCCTTGGCAATTTCATCATCATGGACCACATCCTGCGCGCACAGGCGGCTGGCCTGCCTTATGTGTATCTTGGCTATTGGGTAAAAGGCGCCGCACGGATGCAGTATAAAACGCGTTACCAGCCATTGGAACGCCTTGGCCCGGACGGCTGGGAATTGTTTGATCTAGACGCGGTAGGCTGAAAATAGTCACCGAAGGCTAGATATTGCCTCACTTGCTGCAGCCACGGTCCTTGCGACGTCGTCGGCGCTCGTATTCCAGCCACAGACGCTGATCCGCATAACACGTTCGCCGTCCCAGCTGCCACCGCTCAGGAAAGCTTCGCCACTGGCATTGATCGCGGCGATCACCGCGTCGCTGATATTCGAACCGTCTTTTGCGTCGAACCGTATCAGGCCCTGGTTCATCGTCGGGCGTGCGATGCCCGTGGCGCCTTGTAAGCGCACGATCCCGTCATAGATTGCGGCGGCATGGTCGCAGCATCGTTCGATCATCTCCGATAGGCCGTCACGGCCGAGCTCCATCAAAGCCGCCAGTGCTGGCAAAGCCCGGGCGCGACGCGACCATTCCGGTGTGAAGTCCATAGGATCGCGTACGTCGCCGCCACTGGTCAGATATGCGGCCGTCATGCGCATCGCCGCACTGTGCGCATTTGGATGGCGGGTAATTGCCATGCCGCAGTCATAGGGTGTGTTCAGCCATTTATGCCCATCGGTGGCCCAGCTATCCGCCATCTCCACTCCGGCGACGAGCGGCGCCAGACGTGGGCTGGCATTGGCCCAAAGACCGAAGGCACCGTCGACATGAACCCAAGCCCCTGCGGCTTGTGCAATCGGGCATAAAGTTGCGAAATCATCGCAAGCGCCAATGTTGAGATCACCCGCATTGAGAACCACGATCGTCGGCGCGTCCGGTGCTTCTGCGAGCGCCGCGCGCAGTACCTCTGGCGACACCAGACCTGGCTTGTCTCCGTCCAAGGGCACGATACAATCACTGCCCAGCCCGAGCAGACGCAACGCCCGCGTAACCGACGAATGGTGATGGCGGTTGGCCAGCACGCGGATAACAGGCGCGCCCTGAAGCCCCTGCGCCTCAACATCCCAGCCCTTTTGCGCGAGCACGGCATGACGCGCGGCAGCCAGCGCCGTCGTATGTGCCATCTGGCATCCGGTGACAAAGGCGTAGCTGGCATCGGCTGGCAGACGGAGCGCGTCTAACAGAAATCGGCCCGCCACCTCCTCAAGAACAGCACCGGCGGGACTGGTCGATGCAAGCACGGCATTTTGGTCCCATGCAGAACACATGATGTCCGTCGCAAGCGCGGCCGGCAGCGCGCCGCCTTTTACCCATGCAAAGAAACGCCCACCGACATTGCCTGTTAACCCTGGGTCCGCAGCCGCTGCAATTGCGCGGACCACATCATTCGCTGGAATTCCGCGCTCGGGGAACTGTGCTGGCAAAGGCAACCGCATGTCAGCGGGCGTTCCGCGCGACGCCACTGGCCGTGTGTCGAGAGACGCCAAGTAGCGGCGGGCTTCAGCAAAGGCGATGTCGAGTGTGTCCATCTCAGTCTCGTAAAATATCCTTCAGATCGAGTCTATGTCGTTATCCATTAAGGCTTGAGGCGCGGACCATTTTGGCGACCCTGCTCCCATCGATGACGTTTAATGCGGCACCGCGCTTAAATGCGGTCTGCGATAACAGCGACGAGCGATTGGATCCCCAGCGCATCATCATGGTCGAACCGACCGCGCGAGGGGCTGTCGAGGTCAACCACCGCGATCACTTGGCCATTGCGCATCACGGGCACAACAAGTTCGGACGCGCTGTTGGCGTCGCATGCGATATGCCCGGGAAAGGCGTGCACATCTTCGACCAATTGCGTCTCGCCCGTTTGCGCCGCAGCGCCGCATACGCCGCGGCCAAAGGGAATGCGGATACAGGCTGCCTTGCCCTGAAACGGGCCAAGAACGAGCTCTCCGTCCACCACGCGGTAAAAGCCGGTCCAATTCACATCGGGCAGGAATTCCCACAATAGCGCGGCGATATTCGACATGTTGGCAACGCCGTCCGTCTCTCCGCTAGTCAATGCATCGGCGGACTTAACCAGTTCGCGGTACATGTCCGATTTCGGGGCGTTCGTATCAATGGCAAATTCGTACATATATCCATCCTATCAGTCGAAGCTGACCTTGCCACGGTTTTTCTTGACCGTTGACCGGCCCTTTTTGGCATCCACGCGCCGTGCCTTTGCGGCCTTGCTGGGTTTGGTGGCGACGCGGCGTGCCTGCCGTATGTGCGCGCGGTCGATGAGTTCGATGACGCGGGCGCGGGCATCTGCGCGGTTGGCTTCGCGGGTTCGGTGGCTGCGGGCGGTGACGATCAACTCACCGTTTATCGTCATCTTGCTGCCCGCCAGTATCTTCAACTGCCGGAATGCATAAGGCTGCAAACCCAGCGCAAAGACATCGACCCGCAACTGGCACGCGGTTGCAACTTTGTTGACATTCTGCCCACCCGGACCGGTGGAGGCCAGGAAGGTTTCTTCAAGCAAGTCTTCGGGAAGGTCAAAGGCCATGACCCGCCCATAGCGCGTCAGGCTATGCGCTGTCGACCATCACCAGTTCGGCATCCTCAATGGCTTCAATGTGCAGCACACCAGCGCCTTTGATCGCGATACCGTCGCGTGCACCATATTCAACACCGGCGATGCGGATGCGGCCCGTTGCCGGAACCAGATAGGCATGGTTGCCTGCGGCCAATGTATATTCCGCCGT
>NZ_JBIICH010000105.1:0-7070 GCF_044239005.1 Sphingorhabdus sp.
TGCGAATGGTCGACTTGAAGGGTCAGTCGGTCAATTTCACGCTTCGGTTCGTCCGTGCTTTTCGCTTGTGTGCGCAATGGTGCGAGCGCTGCACCGGCCTTGACCGATTTCAGGCGCTGAAGCGTGCCTTTAAAGCGCGCAAGGTCACTGCCCCCAAGTTGTGCACGCTGCGTAAACTTGATCGAATTCGGGTTCACCGCACGTCCGTTGCGATATAATTCATAGTGCAAATGCGGACCAGTCGACAAACCTGTTGACCCCACATAACCGATGATTTGACCGCGCCGAACACGGCTTCCGGGTCGTGCGGCGATACGGCTCATATGGCCATAACCACTGGCAAGGCCGCCGCCATGGTTCAGCTGAACAAAGTTGCCGTAACCGCCCTTGCGTCCGGCATAGGCAACGACACCATCGGTCACCGCAAAAATGGGTTGGCCATAGCTTGCTTTAAAATCGAGGCCGCTGTGCATGCGCATGTAGCCTAAAATCGGGTGGCGTCTGCCGCCAAAGCCCGATGTCACAGCGCCATTAACTGGGCGGCTGAGTGCGCCTTTCGATTCACCCACACCGGAGGCTTCGAACCATTGGCTGCTGTCGCCATTGGTCCATTTGAGCATCTGGACTGGCGATTTGCCGTCGCGGTCGACGCCGGCATATAAAAGATTGCCGACCTTAACTTCACCGGTTTCAGCGCGCTTATAACCAACGATGATATCAAATTCATCGGTCGCGCGGATTGCCGACAAGGGCATGCGGCCCGAGATGACTTTCAGATAATCCTGGATAGCGCTGGCAGGTGCACCCGCTGCGCGCGCTGACCGGTAAATACCCTGGCTGCCCACGGTGCCGCGGATGCGCAACGGCGTGTCATCGACCATAATCGGTTCGCGGCTTAACCGGAGCGCTCCACCTTCACGGTTGATAGCGAGATTGAGGTCAAATCGTGCGCGAAAGGCAACGGATTCCAAAGGCCGGGGCTGATTTTGCGCAGAACGTTTACCGAGCACGATATTGATGGGGGTGCCGGGTTCAATATCCGATAGCGACGTGACGCCTGAAACCATGTTGGCGACATCACTGGCTTCATTGCCGCCAACACCAGCGCGCTGTAGGACCCGTGCAAAGCTATCACCGCGGCCCAAAGAGGCTGTCAATTCGATGCGGGGACGCTCCGGGCTTCCGGCAAGGGCAACAACCGCGTCAGTCGCGGCCATGCGTTTGCCGCTGTCACTGCCATAGGCAATCGGCATAACCATTTGCGCGCGCGCTTCTTCAAACTCGGCTTCCGTCGCAATGGACGGTTGCGGGCCGTAAATTGGTCCGAAATCGGGGAGGAGCGCAAGTGCAGCAACGCTCAATAGGGTTAGCGTTCCAAGGCCACGAAACCAGCGGACGGAACCAATATTTTCGCCAAGGTCGGGGACGAGGTCGAGCTGGGCAATGCGTTCGCGCCAAGTTGCTTCGGTGGTCTGGCGCAGGGGTGCGACCATAGCATCGGCAAGCATCACGCTTCCGTTTAAGCCAGCCGCAGCAAAGTGTGTATCTTTGCCTTCAAACATAAGGATATCTATCCACGATCCTGCCCTTACCCACCCGGACATTTTTATCTGCCCACATCCCTGTGACGGCATATGGTTAATGTCAATTTAAGACAGCAGACAATTGGGCCGTGATGCGGCGAAAGGTGTATATTCACCGACCAGTCCGGGAACAGATTGATAAGTGGCAATCGGGCATTTAATCGCTTCATTAAATGTTCGGCAATGCTAAAGCAGGATGCAATATGGGAGGGTCGAATGCACAGCGATCGGGTTGAATTTTTCTACGATCTTTCGAGCCCATGGACCTATTTGGCGTTCACGAACATTATGGGCGTGCTCGACCGCACAGGGGCGACAATGACGTTGCGGCCCATATTGGTCGGCGGCGTGTTCAACGCGGTCAACCCGGCTGTCTATGCCGCGCGTGAAGCATCCGACAATCCAAAGCTGCTGCATAGCTGGAAAACACTGCGTGATTGGGCAGCGTTAGCCGGCGTCGCACTGAACTTCCCAAGCCAATATCACCCGGCCAAGAGCGTCAATGCAATGCGGATGGCCTGCGGCCTTGCCGATGATCCAGCCGCACTGCACGCGTTTACAAAAGCCGCGTTCGAAAGCTATTTTGGCGCGCAGGAAAATCTTGATGATCCTGACGTGCTGGTTGCGGTGGCCAATAGTGCTGGTCTGGATGGGGATGCCTTGCGCGCGCGTGCGCAATCAGACGACGTAAAGGCGCTGCTGCGTGCAAATACGGATGAAGTGATTGCGCGCGGTGGCTATGGCTCACCTACGATTTTTGTCGACAAAACATATATGTATTTTGGTAATGACCAACTGCCTTTGGTGGAATTTGCATTGGATAGGAGCGCCGCATGAACGACCGCGTGAGCATAACCGTTGAAAACCACGTGGCCGATGTGCGGCTTACCCGCGCCGACAAAATGAACGCGCTCGACCCGGCCATGTTTCAGGGGATCATATCTGCCGGAGAAGAGCTTGCCGCGATGAAAGGCGTGCGCGCCGTGGTGCTGTCGGGCGAAGGACGCAGCTTTTGTGCGGGGCTTGATATGGCCAGCATGGCAAGCGGCGGTGCAAGCGCGAATAGCGGCATGGGCAGCCTCACGGATCGGACACATGGCAACGCCAACACATTCCAGCAAGTCGCGATGCTTTGGCGCAAGCTGCCTATGCCCGTCATTGCCGCAGTCCACGGCGTTTGCTTTGGGGGCGGCCTGCAAATTGCCAGCGGTGCGGACATCCGCGTGATCGCGCCTGACGCCCGCCTTGCGGTGATGGAGATGAAATGGGGGCTCATCCCTGACATGGGCGGCTATGCCTTATGGCGCGGCATGGTGCGTGAAGATATGCTGCGCGAGTTGACCTACACCAACCGCGAGTTTTCAGGGGCGGAGGCCCTGGGCTTGGGCTTTGCGACGTTCGTGGATGAAAACCCCCACGCCCGCGCCATGGCCATTGCCCGCGAAATCGCGGACCGGAACCCGGACGCTATGCGCGAGGCCAAGGCGCTGTTCAACGAATATACCGACATGGACGAAGACGCGATCTTGATGGCCGAAAGCGTTCGCCAAGCCAAAGTCATTCGTAAGCCAAACCAGATTGAAGCGGTCATGGCGGGAATGCAGAAGCGGGCAGCTACGTTTGTTGATTAAGCCGCTTTAACGCGCAACCTTTCGAACTCTTCTCTCAGGTCATCCGGGATAGGCGCTGACCCGTCCGCATTGGTTAGCACGATGGTCGTGATACAGGTGGCCTTGCATTCGCTGCCTTGAAAGGCTGCGGATGCAATATCCCAGCTGCTGTTTCCAATCCGCGCGATGCCGCTGGCGATGTCGACATGCTCAGGGAAATGCGCTTCGGCAATATAGTCCAGATTGACGCTGGCGATCAGCCATCTTTGGCCCGGCGCACGGCGCTGGACCTCAATGGCGTGGTTGAACATGCCACGGCCATGTTCGAACAGCCCCGCCATGGACACATTGTTAATGTGGCCAAGAACATCCATGTCCGCAAACCGCGTTTCGGTGCGATGGCTGAACGGATAGCTGGCCGGGTTAAGCTGCCAAGCCTGGGGTTTGGGCATATGAAACCTTTATCAAAAGTCGTCACCCTGAACGTGTTTCAGGGTCTTACTTTCTGCGTTGAAGATTAAGACCCTGAAACACGTTCAGGGTGACGGTTTGGCGATTATCCGTGAGCCTTAAAGACCCCGACCGATGAGTTCTTTCATGATCTCGTTGGTGCCGCCGAAAATGCGCGTTACGCGTGCGGCGCGCCACATACGGGCGATGGGATATTCATTCATATATCCAGCGCCGCCATGCAGTTGCAGACAGGCATCGACGACTTCCCACTGCAGGTCCGTGTGCCACAGCTTTGCCGCAGCGCCTTCCTCGGCGGTCAGTTCTTTTTTGTAATGGCGGTTCAAAGCCCAATCGAGATGCGCCCAGCCAATTTGCAGCTTTGCCTTGATATCGGCCAATACGAAACGGGTGTTTTGGAAATCCAGCAATGGCTTGCCGAACACAATCCGTTCGCGGCAGAACGCGACGGTTTCATCAAAAGCCTTCTGCGTGCTTGCCATCGACGATACGGCAATCGACAGACGCTCCTGCGGCAGTTCGCTCATCAGATAGATGAAGCCCTTGCCTTCTTCGCCCAAGCAGTTGGTCATTGGCACGCGGACATCTTCGAAGAACAATTCCGAAGTATCCGCTTCATCCATGCCGATTTTGTCGAGGTTGCGGCCGCGCTTGAAGCCGTCACGATCCGCCTCAACGAGGACAATCGACATGCCCTTATACGCTGGCTGGATCTCTGTGTCGGTTTTGACGCAGACCAAAATCAGATCGGCATTTTGGCCGTTCGTGATGTACGTTTTGCTGCCGTTGATGACATAATGGTTGCCGTCTTTACGCGCGGTTGTCTTCATACCCTGAAGATCGCTTCCGGTGCCGGGCTCCGTCATCGCGATAGCAGTGATGACCTCGCCAGAGATCATTTTGGGCAACCAATGCTTCTTCTGCTCTTCGCTGCCGTAGCTGGTGATATAGTTTACGACGATATCCGACTGAAGCGAGAAGCCCGTGGCGACGCCGCCATAATAAGCGGACTCTTCGTCGACGATCGCGTTGTAGCCAAAGTCGAGGCCAAGGCCGCCATATTCAACAGGTGCGGTGGGGCAGAGCATGCCGACTGCGCCAGCCTTGGGCCAGATCGACTTTGGAACGATGCCATCTTCTTGCCACTGCTTTGCGTGGGGCGCGACTTCCTTTTGAAGGAACTGGCGAACCGACTGGCGGAACGCTTCATGATCTTCAGTATAAGCGGTGCGTGGAATGGTATCGAGCGACATGGTGAATCCCCTGCAAGAAGTTACTGCAAAATATGCACCATCAATGGCAGCAAGTTGACGCGGGCGTCAAGCCGAATTTAATCGTTCGATTAAACTGGCTCGCCCGCATCACGTGCACGTTCAACGATCGTGCGTTCCGCCTTAGGCACGCTGCGATAGGCGGCGATTAGCAAAGCCAAGGCAATTGGCGCGACCGCGATGAGCGAGAGGATGCCAATGCGTAAGTTGCCCACCAGCTTCCCGTCGACCATTGTTCCGGCAAGATCGGAAATCTGGCCGACCATATAAGGCCCAAAGGATAGCCCAACCAGCGTGGTGCCTAAGAAGAACGCCGCCGTTGCTGTGCCGCGCATACGTGGCAACACAAGGTCCTGTGTGGTTGCGGCAGCGGCACCAAGTGCCGTTGCACCAAACATTCCAGCAAGAAATTGCATGATGTAAAACAATAATACATTTTCGGTCGTGAAGCCGATCCAGATCGGAATGATTGGGGCAACGACACCGAAAATTATAACTAAAACGCGCCCTGCGGCATGTCGCGCCCGGAGCATATCGGCGACAGATCCGCCGACGATTACACCCAGAAAGCCACTAAGTGCTCCACTTCCACCTAAAATCAAAGCCAACTCTGCTTTAGGCAACTTAAGCACCGTTTCCGCATAAGGAGCGGACCAGAACGCCAGAGCATAAGCGACAAGTGCGACCAAGCCATAGCCAATGGTGGTGCAGATGAACGCAGGCGTTCCCCAGATGAGCTTAAATGTCGCCGGATCCTTCGCCCGCAAGGTCGATGCCCAGGAGAAGACGGCATAATAGCCAAAGCCAACCGCCGACCATTGCGGGAAATTGCCGGTCAGCTGGATCATTGTGTAAGCAAACGCTGCGATAGCGGCTGCCGTGACTATGTTTATCACAAGCGCCGTTGGCCCGCGTTGCCATGCACCCCATAAGGTAAAGGGTGGGACGATCATGGAAAGATCGCTCGCAAATGCGCGGAATGGGGCAGGGTGCGCGGGCGTAACCAACCCATCCATCGCGCCGCGCACGGGCTCACGCAATGTGGCAACCCACAATCCGACGAGTATGCCCGGAATGCCGACGGCCACGAATGCCGCATGCCAGCCGACCAGGCCTAGCGGGCCGCCTTGTGGGAAAGCGGCGTCCCAGCTTTGGACAATGAGTGCGCCCAAAAACAACGAAACGCCGCCGCCAATATACAGACCGGACGAGTAAATCGCGAGCGCGGTCGCGCGCTGCCGTTTCGGGAAATAATCGGAAATCAGTGAATAAGCCGTTGGGCTTGCAGTCGCTTCGCCCACGCCGACGCCCATGCGCGCCAAGGTCAGTTCCACCTGATTGCGCGCAAAGCCGGACAGGGCGGTCATGATCGACCATAAGGCAAGGCCAATAGATAGAAGCTTTACGCGGCTCCAATTATCGGCAAGCCGCCCCAATGGAATACCGAATAAAGCATAAAAAACCGCGAAAGCTGCGCCACCCAAAAAGCCCATGTCGGCATCGGTCAGGCCAAGGTCTGCTTTAATATCTACGGCCAAAATACTGAGGATTTGGCGATCGATGAAGTTGAGTATGTAGACGATTACAAGGACAATCAGCACATACCAGCTGTAGCTGCTGGCCTCAGGCGATTTAACCTCTGCTTGCGGGGAAATAGCGCCGTTGTTTTCGCCTTCGACCGTCACACTCACCTTGCTCTCCCTCAATCGCGGTTGTCGCCTTCTGCTGCTATGGCTAGCAGAACAGGCAATCTGCGCAACGATAATTCCCCTTCAACTCGTCGCACAGAATGCGCGGACCTAGGGTCAGGACCTAGTTTGGCGGAATAGTGCGGCCCCCCAGACCACATTGCTCAAAGCCAATGCCGAGCAGTAGCAATGAAAAAAATCGCAATGCGGCGTGTCGTGTTTCGCTTGAATCTGGAACAAATTCCTCCAATATACTGGTCCAGCGGCTATCTTGCCGTGTTTTGAGGAGAATTAAGTCATGGCACAGTGGTCCGATCCACGGGTAACCGGGACCCAGTCAAGTCTTGCAGGTGTAGGTACACGCGCCGGCGATGTCACTTTTGACGCTGGTCTGCGTTCGCACATGCTCAAGGTTTATAACTATATGGCGTCAGGCGTCTTGCTGAC
>NZ_JBIICH010000106.1:0-7054 GCF_044239005.1 Sphingorhabdus sp.
GTTTCAAAAGCCTAGATGATTTCGCCAACCGGGTTGATCCCAGTCAGATAAACCGGCGTAGCCTTGAAAATCTGGCTGCTGCTGGTGCGTTCGACGCGCTGGAGCCTAATCGCGCTGCCGTGCATGGTGCTGCAGAAACGCTTTTGGCTGCGGCACAGTCTGCGCGTGATTCCCGTGAAAGCGGGCAGGGTGGGCTGTTTGGTGAGGGCGGCTCCGACATGGCAGCCTTGCGGATTGATGGGCGGCTATCATGGGCGCCAGGCGAGCAGATGAACCAAGAGAAAGACGCCTTTGGCTTTTATTTCTCTGCCCACCCATGTTCGCAATATGATGCGCTGGCCGCGAGCCATGGCGCAAAACCCTATGCGGTGTGGCTGGAGAGCGGCCCAATCCCCGAAGGCGTGCGTCGCGCCGCCACCATGTCTGCGCTTATTGAAGGCGTGCGCTGGCGCGAATCCCGCAAGGGCAAGCGGTTCATGATTGCCGATTTTTCCGACATGAGCGGACAGTTTTCGGTGCGTTGCTTTGATGAGGCCGTGGGCAGTCAACTGGCGGAATGGGCTAAGGATGCCGAATGCCTTTTGCTGCATTGTGAAATGGATATGCGGGCAGGGGACGAAGTGCCCAGCTTCACGGTAAAAAGCGCAAAAGCGCTTAGCGGGCTGACAAGTGTATCGCGGTTAAAAATGCAGTTGGATGTGTCGCAAGAAACGGCCATTGCGCGTCTGGCCGAGATGGTTGAGCCGCTGCAAGGCGGGCGGAGCGAACTTATCATCAAAACGCGGTCTTCCGATGGCCAATGGGTGCAGATCGTGCTGGGACGCAAATATCGTATAGACGCGTCTTTGCTGGACCAAGTAAAGGGCATTGAAGGCATAGATAATGTTGAACTTTCACCGATTGGGCCGAGCCTAGCATTGGTGCATTGATCAGCAGCAAACACGGAAATATACGCCAAGAATATTGGCGACGTTAGATGAGGGAGAGAGCTTGGATGTACGGTACGATGCAGGATTGGGACCTTCGGGTAACTCATTTAATTGATTATGCAGCGCGCGAGCATGGCACGCGCGAAATCGTAACGCGTTGGGCTGACGGCACTTTTGAACGGACAAGCTGGGCGGGCGTCGCGGCCGAAGCTCGTAAGCTGTCGCAAGCCTTTGCCGGCTTTGGCCTGCAAAAAGGGGACCGGATCGCAACCTTTGCGATGAACCACCATCGGCACCTTGCCACTTGGTATGGGGCCATTGGTTTTGGCGGCGTTATTCATACCGTCAACGTCCGGTTGTTCGACGAAGACCTGATCTACATCATGAACCACGCGGAAGATAAGGTGTTGATGTATGATGCCATGTTCCAGCCAATTATCGACCGGATAAAGCCGCATCTCAAGACCGTTGAACATTATATCGTGTTTGACCGCGACGACAGCTATGGCGCATTGATCAACGGCCAAGACGGCAATTATGAATGGGCGACCGGCGACGAGCGTGACCCATGTATGCTCTGCTATACCAGCGGTACGACAGGTAATCCCAAAGGCGTCTTGTATCAGCACCGTTCGACGATGTTGCACGCGATGGCGGAAATCGCGCCGAGCATATTCGACCTCAGCCCGCAGGCGGCTTTGTTGCCCATCGTGCCGATGTTCCATGCGGCGAGCTGGGGTCTGCCATTTGCGGGGGCCGCGGCAGGCGTTAAATTCGTCTTTTCCACCACCAATGATGCGGCGACCTTGCACGGGCTGATGCTGAAGGAAGGCGTCACGCATAGCGCGGGTGTGCCGACCGTTTGGCTCGCCATGTTCGCACATTTGGATGCAGAGGCTGCCGCCGGACGCGATGCGTCGCTCGGTAAGTTGCGCCTTGTCACCATTGGCGGTTCCGCTGCGCCCCGCGCGATGATTGAACGCCTCATGAAGGCAAATGTCCGCGTATCGCACGCATGGGGCATGACGGAAACGTCACCTATTGGCACAATGGGCGCGCCCACGCCGAATTGGGATGAACTAACCCTCGACGAGCAAATAGACGTTGTGTGTAAGCAGGGCAGAACGCCATTTGGTGTCGAACTGCGTGTCATTGATAAGGACGGCAATGTCGCCCCGCGTGACGGCGTGACTTCGGGTGCGCTTCAGATACGCGGACCTTGGGTCATCAAACGCTATTTCAAGGCGGAAGCGGATACAGTCGACGCCGACCAGTGGTTTGATACCGGTGATGTTTCTGTGCTGCACCCGGATGGTACGATGCAGATCACCGACCGCGTCAAAGATGTTATCAAATCGGGCGGCGAATGGATTAGCTCGGTTGAGCTGGAAAATATCGCCGTTGGCTGCCCCGGAATTGCGGAGGCCGGCGCGATTGGCATTCCGCATCCCAAATGGGATGAACGCCCTGTGCTGATTGCCGTGAAGAAACCCGGCGCTGAGGTCGATGAAGCCACAGTGAAAGCATATCTCGCCGAACGCATTGTAAAATGGTGGATGCCAGACCGGGTGCTGTTCGTTGACGAGCTGCCACACACCGGTACGGGCAAGATCCAGAAGGTTGCGCTGCGCCAGCAGTTCAAGGATTTCGTTCTAGAGGATTGACCCCAACATTATGGGCAGCCGAGCAGCTGATATTTTCAAAACAGGCTCAGCTGCCCATTCATATTTGGCGGAACGAACAGGTCGGTTCTGACATTCCATTTGGAACCGTCCAAGCCATGTTTCTTTCGCGCGATTTGCATACGGGTGCGTATCAGCTCGGCCCAAGGACCATGGCCCTTCATCCGTGAGAAAAATTCGGCATCATTGTCTTTGCCGCCGCGCATATCGCGAATGATATTCATGACCTTCGCCGCGCGGTCGGGGAAATGAACGTCAAGCCAGTCGCGGAACAAAGGCGCGACTTCATGGGGTAGGCGGATGGGTATCGCACTGATGCTGGTCGCACCATGTTCTGCTGCTGCGGCGGCGATAGCCTCAATCTCATGATCAGTTACCGCCGGAATAATCGGTGCGATATTCACATGCACATAGATACCCGCGTATGAAAGTTTACGCACTGCCGCGAGCCGCGTCATCGGCGATGACGCTCTGGGTTCCAATGTCCGCGCGAGTTTTGCATCGAGCGAAGTTACAGATATGGCGACGCCCGTCAGTTGCTTGGATGCCAGCTGGCTTAACAGGTCGATATCATCAAGTACGCGCGCGGATTTTGTTGTGACGACAATCGGGTGTGATGTTTCCACCATCAGCGCCAAGATCGACCGCGTGATGCGATAGGTTCGCTCAATCGGCTGATACGGGTCTGTATTGGTTCCTATCGCGATGGGCGCTGGGCGGTATCCCGGCTTGGCGATCGTTTTGCGCAAGATATCCGCTGCGTTTGGCTTGGCGAAAAGACGGCTTTCGAAATCCAACCCCGGCGAAAGGTCATGATAAGCGTGCGTTGGCCGTGCAAAACAATATACGCAGCCATGCTCGCAACCGCGATACGCGTTTACCGAGCGGTCAAAAGGGACGTCGGGAGAATTGTTGAACGTGAGTATGGATTTGGCGAACTCTTCGGTCACCGTCGTCTTGAGCGCTGGCTTTCCGCCATCTAACGCTTCGCGCGCGTCCAGCCAGTCTCCGTCGGCAACACGACTGTTCAGGTTAAATCGGGTTGGTACCGCGTTTGTGGGCGCGCCACGTCCCTTTGTCACATTGTGTTCGACTGCATTCTCCATAGGCAAATTATGCCATAAGAATGAGAACATATAAAGAACAAATATGCGTTCAGTGCAATAGCACCATGAACGGCAGTGATCTGCGCATTTACCTTTCGGACAGGCGCGGCATGAGTTCGACGAAATTGCAGGGGCGGTGCCGGTTATCCAGCTGATGAACCAAAATCTGGTCCCATCCATCCTTCACCGCACCGTTTGAGCCGGGCAGCGCAAAGATATATGTGCCGCGTGCCAGCACCGCGCAGGCGCGTGACTGTATGGTTGACGTGCCAATGCTGGCGAAGCTTAGCCAACGAAATAGCTCGCCAAACCCTGGAATATCCTTGGTCTTAACGCGATCCAGTGCCTCCGGCGTCACATCGCGTCCGGTGAGCCCTGTTCCGCCCGTGGATATGACAACGTCGATATTTTCGTCATCGATCCAATTGTGCAGGCGTGCGGTTATCAATGCGGTATCGTCACGCAAAATTGCGCGTTCGATGATCTTATGCCCCGCCGCCCTGATGCGTTCAGCCAATAAATCGCCGCTGGTGTCATCATCCGGCCCACGCGTGTCGGATACCGTCAGAAGCGCAATATTGACGGGTTTGAAAGCCATGTTGTTATCGAGCGGCAATTGAGCCTCCTGTGACGCGGCGCGCAGTTACGGTGCCATTGGCGTCCGGAAATTTCGGCCACATATATTGGGCGAGCCCTTTCAAGCTGCCCGACGCTTTGTTTGCCCGCATCTCGTAAATCCAATAGTTGCGCAGGATAATCGCGACATAGCCACGCGTTTCCCAATAAGGGATGGATTCAATGAAAAGCAGCGGATCGCCATTGTCGCGAATTTCGCTGTTCCACCGCGCAAGCGGAACGGGACCTGCATTATAGGCCGCAATCACTTTGGGCAGCAGGCCACCCGTCGCGGGCAGATCGCGCAATTTTTCGAGATAGGATTGGCCATATTCGAGATTGATCGAAGGACGATCCAGTTGTGATGCAGCAAATGACGCGCCCCGTGCCCGCGCCATATCCTGCGCTGTGCCCGGCCGCACTTGCATGAGCCCGCGTGCACCCGCGGGGCTGACCACGTCCGTGCGGAAGTTGGATTCCTGCAACGTGTGCGCATAGACAAGTGCCGGCGTTACCCGCCAGCCACCGAGGGGTTCCCAATTCGGCATGGGATAGCGCGCCATGGCGTTGCTCTGGTTGCGTGCGGGGCCATAATGACCCAACCAAAACTGGGTGGAGGCAAGGTTCAGCGATCCGGCCAGCTGCGCCAAATTTGTATGCTGCCGCGCATCACCGATGCGCGCTTGATGGCGCAACGCTTCATCTGCAAGTTTCGTTTGGCCAATTTCGGCCAAACCGACCGCAAGGATTGCATTCTGCTGATCTTTCAGGCTGGCCCAATCAAGCTTTACGACTTTGGCTGCCCGGCGGGCGATGGGCTCCATGCCGAGCGCTTCGCTCGCCAACAGACCATAAAAGGTTTCGGGCAGCTGCGCCGCTCTTTGCATTTTTGGCTGCACAAATTGCGGATATTTCGCGGCCATCGCTGCACGTGCACCCCAAAACAGGCCTGCTGCCTTTAGGTCGTCATTGGCAGCGAGGCGTGAGACCACATCAAATGCCTCATAAGCCTCTGCATATTCACCCAGCCGCCACGACGCCAAACCATGCACCCATGCTGCCTGTGTGCCCCATTCGCCGCCAGCCGTGCGCGCGAGTGAAGACACACGTTTGGCAGACTGGTCGTCATTTTCGATATAATAGGACCAAGCGACGCGGTATTGAAGCTCTGTCAATGCTTCAGGGGAAAGCTCTTCGACCTTAGTTTCCAGATATTGCTCTGCGGCCAAAGGCTGATCGTCTTTGATAAACTGTTGAAGCTCGCTGCGAATAGCATCGCTCGCCGCGTTTGCGGGCAAATCGCGCTTTGGCGCACCACCAAGCCATGAGAAACGGCGGATGCCCGGGCGTTCAGGAAGAATTTCCGCACCACGCTTGCGCGCCATCGTGGCAAGCTGCTCCGCTTGCGGAAGATAGGGTGCCGACTGCAAAAGATCGTGCAATTGCGCGACCTCCACCTTTGGGCTGTCGGGGGCAAGATATAATTCGGCGCGCGCCATGGCGGCCATTGGTCCTTGCGGCGCTTCATCGATTAACCGTGCAGCCTCATCCCATTTCTGGTTTCGAATTGCGTCGTAAATTGCCGAAAAAACGGCCTTTTCCTTGGAATCCAAAACCGATGGAGCAACCTGCGTAGAAACGATAGCACGAAAGCCCTCGCTGGTATTTGCATGTGCAGCAGCCACCGGAGACAGCGCCAAAAGTGGGCCAAGCCACCTAAGTGCGCGTATTCGGCGGTTACGCATGTTTGCGCTATGTGCGTTCTTGGGGCTCACAAGGCATCCCTTTTTGCGAACATCTGCAAATCTCTCCACGCCTGTTCCTTCATGGCAGGCCGCGCGATGAGCGTACGCGGATGGAATGTCGTCAATGCGGCGATATTGCGGCCGTCATGGTTAACATTCCGTAATTCTGCGCGGGCGTTCATAAGCTCGGCGTCTAACAGAGCCTTGCAGGCGGATGAACCGAGTAAAATCACCGATGTGGGTTTAATGAGGCCGATTTGATGGCGCATATAATGGCCCAATTCCGGCAGCATGTGATCGGGCAACTCACCCGTCGCCGGCACCGTGGTTGCAAGCCACGTCCGGTAGCAATCCGCAATGTTGATACCAATCGCCGCCAACATACGTTCCAGCAAAATGTGCGCCGCAGACGTTCCCGCGGTTGCTTCATCGGCATCTGCCAAATCAGGTAGATCGGATATGATGACTATCGCGCTGTTTTCCGGGCCAATTGGGGGAATATGAACGGGGCCGAGGTCGTTGCCAGGAAGCGGTGCGCCATCGCGGACCATTTGTCGCAAGGTCGCAATATCATTGGGCCATGGAATAGACGGAACTTTCGGTGCAACAGGGACATTGGCGGCACTGTTATTGGCGGTAACAGACGGTTCTGCAGGATTCGTGACTTCATCGGTGGCCAGCCAGTTGACGGTTTCATCGCCCACGGCAGAATCCACTCCGGCCAGCGTCCACCAGCCAGTTAGTGATTCAACAGCCGCCAAGGCTGCAGTTTCTGCACGATCCTCCATAAATCCCTTCAGTCACTTGTTGACGACAGGGTCAATTGCTTGGCATGGCAATTTCCACGAGCTGTCCGAAAATTCGGATGGCCTGATTTACATGCCGGGTAAAGGATAAAGGCAATGAGTGAACGCGAGTCGATGCCATATGATGTTGTTATTGTTGGTGCGGGGCCAGCAGGTTTATCCGCGGCGATA
>NZ_JBIICH010000107.1:0-7028 GCF_044239005.1 Sphingorhabdus sp.
TAAGAATATGGCCCTATATGCCAGAAGCGGCAGGGGCAAGTCGGTGAAGTGAAATCCATGCCAAAAAAGCAAAGCCCTCATCCCGGGGGCATTTGGGATGAGGGCTAAGCTTGCGTTCGTCACGCGGGTATCAGCGACGATGTAACGTCGTGGGCAACAGGGGGAAAACCACACGAACTCTCAATCGCTGACCATCAAATTATAGGACGACTTTCCTGTCGTTCACATGAACAAATACCTTCAGCTCGGCAGCTTGTCGGTCATCAGCATCGGTTCGTCGACCGATTTTAAGATTTCCGTCGGACAGGCCGTGGATCTTTCCACGAAAATGCGCTGTCGGCGATTGCGCCATTATACGTGACGTTGCTGAGTCGAATAGATGTACGATTGTTTTTGGAATCAAGCGCAACCCAGCCCGTCAGCGTCAATCCACCCGGCGCGCCGGGCTTGTTGACGAATATCATTGTAATGGTGCCATATTCAGGCCGCTTCGGGTCGCGCACTTCGACGCTGATGACATCATCGGTTGATGTCGGGACCAGTTTGCCAAAGCGCGCCAGATCCTTGCCCGGGTCAAGCAACGCGGCGAGCGGGCTATTACGGATTGGCCAGCGCTGCACTTGTTTGACTTCATAATCGACCATGGTCAGCGCGCGCCCATCAGCAACGATCAACAACGGCACATCTTTTTGATATTCAAATCGCACATGGCCGGGACGCTTGAGCAAAAGCCTGCCCGTTACCGCCCCGCCGTTGCGATCCGTCTGGGTGAAGTTGGCGGTCATGGTACCCACCGTCTTCATATGCGTGGTCACGCGCGCCATGCGTTCCGACTGCGATTGTGCGGTCGACGGCGCGGCTGCGATCAGGGTAACGGGCGCGAGCATTAAGACGTAATTTCGAAAGGTCATTCTGGTTTCCTTGGGAGGGGTTCAATCGCGGCTACGGCAACCGCCTTGAACGCCGTCTTAACGTCTAAAGCGGCTCGCCGGTGCGGTCACGAAGCACTTCACGGCGGCCAATATGGTTCGGCGCGGTGATGAAGCCGTCTTCTTCCATACGATCAATCAGACGGGCTGCGCTGTTATAACCAATCCGCAGCTGACGCTGAATCCAGCTCGTTGATGCCTTTTGGCTTTCAAACACGATCTGGCACGCCTTGCGATATTGCGCATCTTCCTCGTTGTCGTCGCCGCCCATGCCGCCAAAATCGAAACCGCCATCTTCGGGTTCTTCGGTCACCGCCTGAATATATTCGGGCTGCCCTTGGCCGCGCCAATGGTCTGCCACGCGGCGGACTTCATCATCGGAAACAAATGGACCGTGAATACGCGTCAGCCCGCGTCCGCCCGCCATATACAGCATGTCGCCCTTGCCCAGCAGCTGTTCGGCACCCTGTTCACCCAAAATAGTACGGCTATCGATTTTCGACGTCACATGGAAAGAAATACGCGTCGGCAGGTTTGCCTTAATGACGCCAGTGATAACATCAACCGATGGCCGCTGCGTCGCCATGATGAGGTGAATACCCGCGGCACGTGCCTTTTGCGCGAGGCGTTGAATGAGGAATTCGACTTCCTTGCCAGCGGTCATCATCAGGTCAGCGAGCTCGTCCACGATGATGACGATCTGCGGCATTGGCTCATAGGCCAAGCTTTCTTCCTCATATTGTGGCTGGCCGGTCATCGGGTCATAGCCAATTTGCACCTTGCGGCCCAATGGCGCGCCCTTGGCCTTTGCACCGCGGACTTTTTCGTTGAAGTTTGCAAGGTTGCGCACGCCCAGCGATGACATCATCCGGTAGCGTTCCTCCATCTGTTCAACCGCCCATTTGAGCGCGCGAATGGCTTTGGCAGGCTCGGTAACGACGGGGGACAACAGATGCGGAATATCGTCATAGCTGCTCAATTCGAGCATCTTGGGATCGATCATGATCATCCGGCACTGGTCCGGCGTCAGACGATACAGCAGCGACAATATCATGCAGTTAAGGCCGACCGATTTACCGGATCCGGTGGTTCCGGCGACCAACAAATGCGGCATCGGGGCGAGATCGGCGATGACGGGATCGCCCGAGATATTTTTACCCAAAATGATCGGCAGTGCACCCTTTTGATCGGCAAAGGCATCCGATCCGACCATTTCCTGAAACACCACAGCCTCGCGATGGGCGTTGGGCAGCTCAATACCCATGACGGTGCGGCCCGGTATCGTCGAAACACGCGCGGACAAAGCGGACATGTTGCGCGCAATATCTTCTGCCAGCTGGATCACGCGGCTGGATTTGATACCCGCTGCAGGTTCCAACTCGTACATTGTGACCACGGGCCCCGGACGCACCGCAACAATCTGTCCCTTAACGTGAAAGTCATCGAGGACCGATTCCAGCAAGCGCGCATTTGCTTCCAGCGCAGTTTTGTCGAGCTTTGGCACCGAAATGGCGGGCGGCGGATCCAGCAGATCAAGCGATGGCAAAACAAAGCTGCCAAAGAAATCACCCTGCCGCGCGCCGGTTGAGAACGCCGCTTTTTTCGGCGCCAGCGTGCGGTCTTCAATCACGGGGGGCTTGCGTAGTTCGGGCTCGACAGCCTTACGCGGCGGCTTTGGCTCGATAATCTGGGCAACATCCGAATCGTCTGCGTCAAACGCACCCAGATCGTTTTTGATGCCTGAAAATTTAGGCATGGCCAGCGTAGGAATACGGAACAGCGGGCGCTCAAGCTCAAGCGCGCGAATAACCAACGCTACGCCGCCACTTAAGCTGCCTAAAATCAGCAGAACACGTAATATAGTGCCAAGCACCCCCTGAATTTGGCCAACAAGTGCGACGGCGGCATTTGCCAACAACAAATTAATCGCGCCGCCCCATCCAGCGGGCAAGCCGATGTCGCTGCCGTGCTGCCAATAGGCCATGCCAAACCCGATCAGCAGCATGCCGCACAGGCATAATGTAAGCTGCCGTTTCCATTGCGGCTGCGGGACGGCACGCCACAAGCGTCGCGCAAATACCAGCATCAGCGGGAACAGGAAAATGGCCGGAACGCCAAAGAGAAACAGGACGATGTCGGACACATAGGCGCCGCTTTGGCCCATCCAATTGTGCTGCACATCTGCAGCCGCGCTGTTGAACGCCGCATCGCCAGCCGAATAGCTAAGCACCGCAAAGCCATAAAATACCGCAAACAGGCCAAGCACAGCCGCGCCAAACAAGGTGCTGCTGCGGATCAGCGACGCGCGCATCATATTCCGCCAATTGGCCATGTTCGTTTTTGACGTAAATTTAGAAATGCGCGAGGCCATGATTATAATGCCATATATGGGTGGCCGCCGAGGGCCGAACGCCCCCTTTTCGCTGTCGCTGGACTCGCCGTCAAGTATTACAGGTTGAAGATTGCTGCCAACGCGGATGGGCTACGGTCAAAATCCTCCTTTGAGTCCGCCCATCTGTTGCGGCATAAGGGCAATATGAATCATAAAGCAGACGTCATCATTATCGGCGGCGGGCTCATCGGGCTTACGCAAGCACTGGCATTGGCTGCACATGGCATCACCAGCCATGTCATTGACCGCGCCGATCAGGCGAGCATGTTGCAAGCAGGCTTTGACGGCCGCACTTTTGCCATATCGAGCTCGAGCTATAAACTGTTCGAAGCCATTGGACTGGGCGACGCATTGGCCGGAAAAGGCTGCCCGATTGAAAAGATTTGGGTGAGCGATAGCCTAAAGCCCGGATCGCTGGATTTCGCACCCGCCGAAGATGACGGCTTTCTGGGCCAAATGTTTGAAAGCCGCTTCTTGCGCGGCGTGTTGTACAATGCGGCGCTGGAAAGCGATGCGATCCAATTGCACATGCCCGCCAACATCACCCACAAATCACAGGATTCAGGTCGCGCCTCCGTGCATCTCGATGATGGCAAAGTTTTGACCGCTGATCTGATGATTGTTGCGGAAGGCCGGCAAAGCCAGACCCGCGAGGAAATGGGGATCAATATTGCGCACTGGCAATATGACCATAGCGCAATGGTCGGTGCGATCTTCCACGAACATTCCCACAACAACATTGCCTATGAGATTTTTTATCCGTCAGGCCCATTTGCCGTGTTGCCCATGTTGGATGCGGACGACGGACGGCACCGTTCAGCCATCGTCTGGTCGGTCGATGCCGCAGATGCGCCGGGATATATGAAATTGTCGCCGCGTGGATATGCGGCGGAACTGGAAAAGGCGATGGGCGGGATATTAGGTCAGGTGGAGATCGCCGCGCCTCTATCGTCTTACAAGCTTGGGTTCCACCATGCGGCCAACATCACGGCTGAACGCCTGGTGCTCATTGGCGACAGCGCGCATGGCATTCACCCCATCGCGGGTCAGGGGCTGAACCTTGGCCTGCGCGACGTTGCGGCGTTGACCGAAGTATTAGTCGACGGGATGCGGCTTGGTCTGGATTTTGGCGATGCGCAGTTGCTCGATCGCTATAGCCGGTGGCGCAGCATTGATACGTTGCTGATCGCGGTATCGACCGATGGCTTGAACCGCCTTTTTTCCATTCCCGGCAAAGCCGCGTCGGCGGTCCGGCGGTTCGGAATGGCCATGGTGCAGCGCGCTGCCCCGGCCAAGGCATTTTTCATGGCCGAGGCGCGGGGCGAAAGCGGCGCGCTACCCAAATTGCTTCAGGGTGTTGCCGTCTAAATTCGCATTAGCCCTGGGTCACGGGCACAAGACGGATTTCGACACGGCGGTTCGCCGCGCGACCGGCCTCGTCCAGATTGCTCGCCTTTGGCTGGCTTTCACCATAACCACGCGTGGCAAGACGCGCGGACTGAACCCCACGCGAAGTTAGATAGCTTGCAACAGCCGACGCACGGCGTTCCGATAACGACTGGTTATAGGCATCCGACCCCGTAGAATCGGTATGGCCCATGACGTCGACATAGGTTTTTTCATATTGCGTCAGCGTCGATGCAACCTGATCCAGCGTATTGCGGAAACCCGCATCGATATTCGCGCTATCGAGGCCAAAGGTCACTTCGGAAGGCATATCGAGGACGAGATTGTCACCATCGCGAATAACGTTGATACCCGTGCCTGCAGTTTGCTGACGCAGCTTTCTTTCTTGTTCGTCCATATAATAGCCAACGCCCGCACCGGCCAAAGCGCCAATACCTGCGCCGACAATCTTTTCCGTGCGATCGCTGCGGCCGCCGATAAGGTCGCCAAGCAAATATCCACCCAATGCGCCGCCAACGCCACCAAGCGCAGTCTTCGAAATCGTGCGCTGGCCCGTTTCCGGATCGGTCACACATGCCGATAGCGGCAGCATGGCGGCCATCAGCGACAGTGTTATCAATTGATTCTTCTTCATCATTTTCCCTTTCAGCTAGGATGCCCCATAAGCGACACCCATGATGAACCTGCGATTATCATTGGCTGGGTTGCATCCGTTGATGATAACAGATTTTGCGGCATTTTGTTGCCAAAGCGCTGGCGTTGGCCCTATGGGAATCTGGTCCCTATGGAACCTCTTCATCCTTTCCCGTGGTTTGATGCCGCAACGATATTGGCTCTCATTGCCCTGAACGGTGTGTTTGCCATGTCTGAGCTCGCCATCGTTTCGGCACGCACAGCGAAATTAAAGGCGATGGCGGAAGACGGAAAGCGCGGCGCGGCGGCCGCCCTTCGGTTGGGGCGAGACCCGGGCAAGTTTCTATCCACCGTGCAAATCGGCATCACACTCATTGGTATTATCGCCGGTGCGTATTCCGGATCGACGCTGGGTGGGCCAGTTGCCGAACGCATCGCACTTTTGGGCATTGGTAAAGAATGGGCCGAAACTTTGGGTTTCGGAATTGTCATCAGCATCACGACCTACGCATCCTTGGTGGTTGGCGAGCTGGTCCCCAAGCAATTTGCGCTCATTGCGCCTGAGAGAATCGCCGTCACCATGGCGGGCCCTATGGAGATGCTGGCACGCGTGACCGCGCCGATTGTCTGGACCCTTGATAAATCCAGCGCGACCATATTCCGCGCACTTGGGCTGCGTCGCGATACCCGTGACGCACTGAGCGCCGAAGAACTGCGTATGGTGTTCGCCGAAGCCACCCATGCAGGCATCATTGAAGAGCATGAACATAAGGTCATTGCAGGCGTGGTGCGGCTAGCCGATCGTCCGGTGCGTGAAGTCATGACGCCACGGACCGACGTTGACCGTATCGCAGCCGACGCATCGGAAGATGATGTCCGCGATTCGCTGTTGAACTCGCTGCACACGCGGCTACCCGTCACCGGCGAAGATGGTGACGATATCATTGGCGTTGTCCAATCACGCGATATTGTTGCGGCACAGATTCGCGGCGAGAGTCTGGATATCCGCAGCTTGATGCGTCGCGCCGAAATCATTCCTGATCAACTTGACGCCATGGATGCACTCGAAATCCTGCGTTCGTCCGATGTGCCTATGCTGCTTGTCCATGATGAATATGGGCATTTTGAAGGAATCGTAACGCCGAACGACCTTTTGGCGGCGATTGCGGGCGAATTTGCATCTGATCAGGCGCAAGGTAGCGCGCCGAACATCATCACATTGGACGATGGATCGATGCTCGTCTCGGGCGCAATGTCCGCCGACGCAATGGCAGACGCGCTGTCGATTGATCTGCCCGAAGACCGCGATTATGCAACCGCAGCGGGCCATGTCCTGCACATCTTGCGGCACTTGCCCGTAGAGGGCGAATCCTTCCGCGACCAAGGTTGGCATTTTGAAGTTGTGGATATGGATGGCCGGAAAATCGACAAGCTCCGCGTCCGACTTGCAGAAAAAGCAACTCGAACGGACGCAGTTGAGGGCTTGTGATTGCACAAACGCTTGGTTAGGGCGTTTGGCAGATATGGAATTACACGTCACGACGACAACAGGATATTGATATGGCCGATTTCTTCCTCCCAAAGAACAGCAAGGTCCAAAAGGGCACTGTTCACGCCGCGAAAACCGACGGGAAAGTCAAGAAATTCAAGGTATATCGTTACGATCC
>NZ_JBIICH010000108.1:0-6933 GCF_044239005.1 Sphingorhabdus sp.
TGCGCGGGGTTGAACGATCCCCCCATGAGGCCAATGGTTTTCAAGGGCGGATTTGCCCGTTTCCGCGCACAACCCATTTATAGGTCGTGAGGCCCTCAAGCGCGACCGGGCCGCGGGCGTGCAGCCGGCCCGTCGCAATGCCAATTTCCGCGCCCAAGCCAAATTCGCCGCCATCGGCAAATTGGGTCGAGCTGTTGTGCATGACAATCGCGCTGTCGACCTGTGCCAAAAAGCGCGCTGCGGCATCGGCATTGTTGGTGATGATCGCGTCGGTATGGTGCGATCCGTGGCGGGCGATATGATCGATCGCATCGTCCAATCCGGATACGACGCGCGCCGAGATGACGGAATCGAGATATTCGGTGTCCCAATCATCCGCGTCGGCAGACACCGTGCGGGCATCCAGTTCCATCAGCACATCATCCGCGCGCACTTCGCATCCGGCATCAATCAGCGCGCCAATCAATTCGGCAGCGGCCGGATAATCCTGATCAATCAGGACCGTTTCGGTTGCCCCGCAAACGCCGGTACGCCGCATCTTGGCATTGACGACAATCGCCTGCGCCATCGCCGGATCGGCATCCTTATGGACATAGCTGTGGTTGATGCCGTCGAGATGCGCGAGCACGGGAACGCGGGCTTCATCCTGCACCCGCGCGACCAGCGATTTGCCGCCACGCGGAATGATCATGTCAATCGCACCTTGCGCGCGCAGCATCAGGCCGACCATCTCTCGGTCTTGTGTGGGCACAAGCTGCACCGCGTCGGCGGGTAATCCGGCCTGTGTGATGCCAGCCAGCATCGCAGCATATATCGCGCGGTTGCTGTGCACCGCCTCACTGCCGCCGCGCAGGATGACGGCATTGCCCGACCGCAGCCCCAAGGCCGCAGCATCGGCCGTTACATTGGGCCGGCTTTCGTAAATGATGCCAAGCACGCCGATGGGCACGCGGATGCGCGCCATCTGCAAACCATTGGGCTGCGTGCTGCTGTCGATGATGTGACCGACGGGGTCCGCCAGCACAGCAACCTGTGCCACCGCCGCAGCCATGGCCGTGATGCGCGCCTCGTCGAGTTTCAGGCGATCAAGCATGGCGGGTGACAGACCAGCCTTCGTCCCTTCCGCCACGTCGATGGCATTGGCCGCGAGGATATCGGCCGATTGGTCGCGCAGCGCTTGGGCAGCATAGGTTAACGCGCTCGCCTTTGCCGCGTCATCCGCCGCCGCCAACAGCCGCGATGCAGCGCGCGCTTTGGTGGCAATCGATGCCATCAGGGGCTGATAATCGGTCATATATTCAACCCGTAGAGAAGTGGCGCCAAAAGGGAAAGGTGCCGTTGATTTCAACGATGTCAGCGCCATGCTTTGTGCGAATCGCCGAAAAAGCGTTGATTTTGCGACTTTTTACGCCGCGCGCTGGGCATGTGCAGGCACAGGCAGTTCACGATTTGTGACATTTGGAAAAGGTTTTCCACAGCTCATCGTGTGACTCATTCGACTCGTCACGAGTCCGGCCTCGGCGATTCGCGCCTGCCATTTTGCTCTGCTACGGCCGCGCAACAGAACAAAAACGGGGTGGGTCGTGTCGCTTAAGACCAGAATGTCCGGGTGGAAAAACCGGATAGCTGGATGGTTTATTGACCGCGAATTTTTCATGCGGGCCAATGGCCAAGTCCGGTTCTTGAAACTGAGTGCACAATTGCAACGCCGCGTTGCGGGTACCGTCGCGTCCGTCGTCGGCCTTTGGCTAGTCGTCACGCTTGGCATGGCGATCAATCAAGTGAGCGTTACCGCGCAGCGGGTGGCGTTGAGCGAGCAAGAGGCGAAGGTCGAATCGGCCGAAGAACGCGTCGCCAATTATCGCGGCTCCATCGACGAAGTGGCGAAGGATCTTGAGCGGCGGCAGAAAATGCTGGAAAGCTTGAGCGATCAATATCTGGGCGACGTTCCCGAAGCCAACACCCAAACGCCTGCAAAGGCGAAGCCCGCCGCCGAAGACCAAACCGTAAAAACCATCAGCGCCGTCGTGCCAGAGGCCGCTGGCCTTGCGCGTGTTGAAGTGCGCCAAATCCAGTTCGCCGAAAAAATGACCAAGGTCGCCTTGGCCCGCACGTCAAAGGCGGAGGCGGCCATCCGCCAGTTCGGGCTGAACCCCGATGTGCTCGCGCGTCAGGCGCGCAGCGCACAGGGCGGTGTGTTTGAACCCTTTTTCGGCAGCGCCAAAAAAGATGTCCGCGACCCGCGCTTTTTGAAACTGGCGGCATCGCTGAGCCGCATGGATGCCATGGAACGCGCACTGGCCGCGATCCCGACATCGATGCCCGCCGCCGCCGTGATGATGTCGAGCGGCTTTGGTTTCCGCAGCGATCCCTTCACCGGTGCGGGCGCAATGCATGCCGGTTTGGATTTCAAGGGCCCAGTTGGCACGCCAATCCTATCTGCAGCCGAAGGCCGTGTGACTTTTGCCGGCTTCAACGGCGGATATGGCAAGACAGTTGAAATTACGCATGCCAACGGGCTATTAACGCGTTATGCCCATCTTTCCGGTGTGCATGTTACGCGTGGCCAAATGGTGCATCGTGGCTTGCAAATCGGAAGAATGGGAAGCACAGGGCGATCGACGGGCAGCCATTTGCATTTCGAGGTCCGCCTGAATGGTCGGGCGATCAACCCGAGAAAGTTTTTGGAGGCCAACCCTGATGTTCTCAAAGTCCAAACAGTCGCCGGAAACCGCGCCGGCAACGCCGCAAAGGAATTATAACAACGTGCGCAATAGTTCGGGTCATACATTTTCTGTCATAGCTTCCGATGTCGAAATCGTCGGCAACCTCACCGCCCGCGTGGATCTGCACGTCGATGGCAAGGTGCAGGGCGACGTGACATGCGGCAATCTGGTGCAAGGCGAAGGCAGCATTATCGCAGGCAAGGTCATTGCCGAATCGGCGAAGCTGTCCGGCCATGTCGAAGGTTCGATCGAGGCCAATGATCTGGTGATCGAATCCACCGCGCGTATCGTGGGCGATGTCGTGTACAGCAATCTGACAATCGCCCCGGGCGGTCAGATTGACGGCAAGTTCCGGCACAAATCATCGAAGGGAGCGCCAACCACCGCGCGCCCGACCGCCAATGTTGCCAAGCAAGCCGAACCGTTGATCCTTGGGGCTGAATCCAAAGTCATCTAAACGATTTCCAACATCGGCAAGATTATTTCCTACAGAAATTAAACGCGGCCATGCTGCGTGCAAAAGGGGGGCGGCCGGCGCGGAAGCGCTGGTGCGTGCTTCCGGCTGATGGTGTTGGTTGATTAAGGCCCGCTTGTTCCATCAGGCTATTGCCCCCGGGCCGCCTTTGCTGGCTGGCATGCTGTCCATCGGGGGAAAGGTTCGTAAACCCCTAAAGGCTGTCCGCAAAAGACAGGACGGTTTCCCGCCACATCCAACCATGTTTGCGCTGTTCAGAGCTTGATGCAACAGGCCCTTTTTTCAGGCTGAAGCACGCACCCTATCGCGCCGACCGTGCCAACGGATTTCCCCGCCAGCGTTCCCGTCATCCCGACCCACGTTCTAGACCGCAGCCTGCATGACGCAACTCGAATAACCCATATGGTTATTTGTAGGAAAGTGATTTTTTTGCGCGTGCACAAAAAAGGCCCGAACCATCGCGGGTCCGGGCCATGAGTTGGATGTTCGCGGGAGGAACATCGGGAGGAGGCGGAGCGTATTAGGAAAGGAGAGAACGCCCCGCCGCCAAGTCGAAATTTTAGGTTGGTCGTGCGGACGAAGCGAAAAACCGGTTCCCACTTTTTCTGCCGCACTCCCGATTAATAGTTGTATGCACGCTCACCATGTTCGGTGATGTCCAGGCCTTCGCGTTCTGCATCTTCTGCGGGACGCAGGCCTGTGGTGAATTTCAGTCCGTAGAACAGGATTGCCGAGACAACCGCAGTCCACAAGACTGTCGTGCCCACGGCCCAGGCCTGAGTCATCACCTGACCGGCCATGTCATATTCGCCGGGGATGGCGGGGAAGACGGTGTAGTCAATCCAGCCCTGACCACCCAATGCGGGGTCAGCGACCACGCCGGTGGCGATCGCGCCGACAATACCGCCGATGCCATGGACACCGAAGACATCCAGCGTATCGTCATAGCCAAGCTTGTTCTTCACATAGGCCACGAAGACATAGCACAGACCCGATGCCGCAAAGCCGAGGAGGATTGAGGTCATAGGCGCTGCAAATCCACTGGCTGGCGTAATCGCAACCAGACCCGCAACCGCGCCGGTAACCGCACCCAGCAACGATGGCTTACCATGGTGGAACTGTTCAATCAGGCACCATGCAACCGCAGCGGCAGCCGTGGCGACAAAGGTGTTGATGAAGGCAAGTGCAGCAAGGCCGTTGGCTTCGAGGTTGGAGCCAGCGTTAAATCCGAACCAGCCCACCCACAGAAGCGACGCACCAATCATGGTCATGGTCATCGAGTGTGGCGGGGTTGCTTCTTTGCCATGGCCGACGCGCTTGCCAATGATGAGGCAGCCGACAAGACCAGCAATACCGGCATTGATGTGAACGACCGTGCCGCCAGCGAAATCAAGTGCGCCCCAGCCCCACAGCAGACCCATATCCTTGGGTGCATCAACCAGAAAATCTGGTCCAGCCCAGTACCATACCATATGTGCGATCGGGAAATACGCGAACGTCAGCCACAATACCGTGAAGATCATCAAGGGTGTGAACTTGATACGCTCTGCAAATGCGCCGACGATCAACGCCGGCGTGATGCAGGCAAAGGTCATCTGGAACACCACAAAGGCATATTCCGGAATGTAGACATTGTTGCTGAACGTCGCCGCATAGGTTGTGGCATCAACGCCCTGCAGGAATATCTTGGAAAAGCCACCGATGAAGGCGTTACCGCTGGTGAAGGCCAGGCTGTAGCCATAAGTGACCCAGACAAGCGCCGCGACCGACACGATCATGAACACCTGCATCAGCAGGCTGAGCATATTTTTGGTGCGGACAAGGCCGCCGTAAAACAGCGCAAGCGCCGGAATCGACATCAGCAATACCAATGCAGAGCTGATCAGCATCCACGTCGTGTCGCCCTTGTCGACCATGCCGGCCATCTGTTCAACGGTCGGTGCCTTAATCGGGCCGTCGGCGACGGCAACCGCCACCGCTGCCGCGCCATCAGCAGCTTTTTCAGCTGCCTCCTGTGCGAAGGCGGGCAAAGCAGCGAACAATGTCGCCCCCGCCGCGCCTAGAAACTTGAGTGTCTTGGACATTTTCTGGTTCCCCTAGCTTGCTATTGTCGCGTCAAAGCGCGGTTTCGTTGGTGTCGCCCGTGCGGATGCGCAGGGCACCGGCAAGTTCGAATTCAAATATCTTTCCGTCACCAATGGCGCCTGTTTCGGCGGCCTGCTGAATGGCCTCGACCACGGCAGGGGCTTGATCGGACGCGCATGCGACCTCGATTTTCACCTTGGGCACCATGTTGGTTGCATATTCGGCACCGCGATAAATTTCGGTCTGCCCTTTTTGTCGGCCAAAGCCTTTGACCTCCGTCACGGTCATACCCGACACGCCCAACGCGGTGAGCGCTTCGCGCACCGGATCCAGCTTGTGCGGCTTAATAATGGCAATAATATATTTCATGCACGCCCCCAATTTTGGTTGTGCAGTGCAATAAGCAAACACCGTGCCAGAAACGGGAAATGCACCTAAATGCGCCAATTATAGGCGATTGGGGTAGCACATATCCACGCCGCCACCCTTCGATATGCCTAAAATTTAATCAGCGGATTATCACTGCCTAAATATTAGGCATTCAACCAATGCGGATCGACGCCCATAAGGGCAGATGGTCCGATGCCTGTTTGGACAATGTTGAAATATGGCTGTCGGCGGCGGTGACTTTCACCTCGTGGCTGACAATGATCCGGTCCAATCGCGCGACGGGCCGCGATGTGTGGAAGCTTTTGGGCGTTTGCACCAGCCGGTGATGGTGGAACGCAAGTTCGTTCAATGCGCCGCTGTCCGACCATTGGTTGAAATCACCCATCAGAACCGTCGGCATATGCCGCGGGCTGGCATCAATCGCCGCCAGCAACGCGCGGATTTGCTTACGCCGCCACAGCCCGGATAAATCGAGATGCACGCCAATGACGCGCAATGCATGGCCAGCAACCGACAGCTCCGCCATCACCGCGCCGCGTGGTTCCAGCGTGGGCATATCAATCGGCTGACAATGGCGCACCTCCATGCCCTTGCGCACCAAAATCGCATTGCCGTGCCAACCAATGGCGGCAGGGCGGAAAGCCAGCGGCACGGGCATCCATGATGTCTCCGCCTCTAGCATCGCCAGCGGCAATGCGCTGACCCGCGCGCCGAACCGGCGATCGACCTCCTGTAGCGCGATGATATCGGCGTCGATTTCTTTGAGCACCGCCAATATGCGTTCGGGATTGCGCCGTTGGTCAAGGCCGACCGCCTTGCGAATATTATAGGTCGCAACCTTGAGTGCGTGGCTCATATCGGGGTCACGCGGTTCATTCGGTCATATCGCAATGCTGACCGAAATAGGCACCCATCAACCCGCCGTGCCGCCTACCGTAAGCGCGCTGACCAAAGTTGTGGGTTGCCCGACGCCCGCAGGAACGCTTTGGCCGCCCTTGCCGCATACGCCGATGCCGTCATCCAATGCCATGTCATTGCCAAGGCCAATGACCTTGTTCAGCGCGGTTGGGCCATCGCCAATCAATGTTGCGCCTTTGATCGGATCGCCCAACTTGCCGTCCTTGACCAAATAAGCCTCGGTACAGCTGAACACGAATTTGCCCGACACGATGTCAACTTGCCCACCGCCGAAGCTTTTGGCGAAGATGCCGTTTTTGACGCGGCTCAACAGTTCGGCGGGGTCGTCATTGCCGCTGC